>CAVDDP010000054.1:0-2604 GCA_963607695.1 Hallerella sp. | reverse complement strand
GCGTATACTTCGCTTACGTTTTCTTCAAATTGCGGAACTTCGGTTGTTTGTGTCATGTCGCCAATTACTTCGCGTTTACGTTCGGCAAGAGAACCCGTTTGGGTGTCGTACGCTTCCAATATCATATCAAGCGTACATTCGCTGAGCAGCTCGGTGGACCCTGCGGCATCGCCATCGAATAAAAGGCGCAAGCCGTCGATGATTTCTTCGTCAAAAATGTCTACGCCCGCCTGTGCGCGCACGGTATAAAACTTTTCTTGAAGCGCTTCAAGTGTTTCTGCATAATTGAATTGCTCCATATAAGGCGATGATGAAAACCCTTCAATGACCTGCAGTGTTCCCGAAGTTCCAAACTCAACGCGATCAAGGGAGTCAAGCAATTGGCAGTGCGCCACGTCTAAATCATGCGCTTCGTTTTGGGTAAGTGCAAGCCCGTATTGAGCGGTGTCCGCATTGCATGCCAGTATTTGTTTTTCTCGCTCTTGCGCCGCAAAGTTTGGCGCAAGTAAATCAAAAATGCTACTCATGAGCAATCCTTTTTGTTTGATAGAGTTTGTTTTCGCTGGTGGCAAAGCCAAGCGAGCGATAGTATTCCCGTGTTCCCACGGCGCTAATCACATTGATTTCGTGGTATCCAGCATGGGAAGCAATAGCGCAGGCTCGTTCAATGAGCTTTTTACCCAGCCCTAAGTGCTGTGCGTTTTGCGATTCGCCATCTATGTGAGCAGCTCTACCGTAGATATGTACCTCGCGAATCATTGCTTGTCCAGTATGAACAGGCGCTTGCCCTCTAAGCGTTTCCAAGGCGTTTTCTTTTGGTAACGACAAACGCAGAAAGCCTGCAAGCTCATTTTGCGGGGTAACCCATTGCAGAAACACTTCATGCGAAACGCTGGTTTCATAAGGCACTTCTTCCAAATGAAGCTGCGAAATGTCTGTTGCTTTCCCTTTGATTTCCCTATAGCGCATTTCTTGTATGGTTTTGCCCGTTTGAGCTGCTGCAAGCTCTGCAAGCTGTCGCAAGTTTGTTTTTTTGTTGCCCGCAATAATGTCTTCGCTTGAAATGTCGCGAATCATACGTGAAATGCGGCAATAAGCAGGTGTTTTGCAAATGTCATGCACTAGAATGTTCAACAGTTTGTCTTCGGAATACGCCTGCCATTTTCCCTGTTCATACAAGCGTTCAAGCTGAGTTCCTTTGGTCAGAACGCAAGGGTACACCTTAATTTCATCGGGAAGAAAACGCGCATCGGTTACGAATTGCGTGAAATCAGCCTTGTCATGTTCGGGGTTAGAGCCGTATAAGTTCACCATGAAATGTGTGTGCAGCTTAAAGCCAAAAATGCGCAACAACGCAAAGGCATGCGCAATTTCTTCGGTGGTGGTTGCTCGTTTATTTGCGGCAAGTATTTCCTGATCAAGGCTTTGAATGCCCATTTGAATTTTGGTGCACCCAAAACGGCGCGCAAGCGTAAGTGTTTGCGGCGTTATGGTGTCGGGGCGCGTTTCAATAACCAGCCCCACGCATCTATGGGTTGCTGTTTCATTTTTGGTTTGCTGAAGTTCCAGCTCTTCGCTTGTTGCATGCTGCCAGCTGGCTATTTCATGCCACGGGCTTTCCGGTCCATACAATTTTTGGTGCGCTTCATTAAAGGTGGCTTGCCCTGAGTCAATGCTCAGTTGCGCGGCAGCAGCCCATGCGTGCAGCTTATCTTCCGTGTGCGCAATGCCGGCTTCATCATATCGTTGTCGCAGTTCATCGGCGTATTCAGGTTGATCTTCCCCCTCGTTTAAAGCGCGGAAAAGCTGAGTCATAAACCAATATTGGTAGCTTTCGGGGTAGTCGGTCCAGGTGCCGCCCAAAACAATGAGCTCTACTTTATCGGTGGCATGCCCCATTTCGCGCAGCGCATGCAGGCGCGCGGTAACCTGTAGATAGGGGTCAAAATAGTTGCGTTCTGCCCGTTGACAAGCGGGTTCGTTGGAAAGGTAGCTTTTGGGCATGCGAATGTCGTTGGGGCAGTAAATGCAATTGCTAGAGCACCCCCATGGCTTGGTAATAACGGTAATGGTTGCCACGCCCGAGCTGGTGCGTCGCGGCTTGATTTGCAGCAGTTGCACCAGCGCACGCTCGGTTGCTGGGTCGATATTCCATTTTTGCCAGCGCGCGGGGTCTTCCGCTTTTGTTTTCAGGTAATATGGCAAAAGTTTCTTTTTGGTGTAGAACTGCTCGCTTTGCCCCAGCGGTTTGTTATACGCATGCAGCAAACGTACCAGCTGGGTGGTGTCAAACGTTTCGCCTGTTGTGGCGGCGCGTCGCAAAGCGGCGGCTATGTCTAAAATGATTTGTTCCATAGCTTTGCATTTTACAAGATTCGTGGGAGAGAATGGACAGCGCAACAGCAAACATACTAAATACCACCACTCAGGCGTTTTACGCCGCGCAGGCGCAATCGTTTTCTGCAACGCGTCAGGCTGGCTGGCAGGGTTGGCAGCGGGTGCTTGCGCACATGAACTGGTGTGATGTGGGGAGCGCGCATGCTCAGGGTAATTTGTCTTATGTGTGTTCTTTGGATAAGCGCAAGAAGCGTGTTTTGGATGTTG
>CAVDDP010000053.1:0-10849 GCA_963607695.1 Hallerella sp. | reverse complement strand
CCTAATATTGCAGGCGGCGTTTCTTCGTCGGCAAAAACGGCCTACCTGGGAAATGGCGTTAACGCAGGTCACGCGGGTGCAACCGTGGTTATGGGCGCAGGAGCTGTAGGCGCAGCGCAAAACGGCGCCTACGGGCAGCGCAACCCCATGGACAAAACAGCGGTTCTTCCCGCTTCTGAAAATGCCGTTATGGGCGTGGACGCTTCCTCTTCTGCAGCGCGCAGCTATCGCCAGAACAACGCAATAGAAGATGACTCCAAGAAAACGGTATCGCGCCGTGCCGTTATTGGTGGCGTGATAGCCGTTGCGGTTGTTGCCGTGCTTGCTATTGCGGCGTTCAACATATTTGGGTCAGCGGGCAGCAGCAGTGCCGAGCAAGTGGAAGTTCCTAACCTGGTGGGCATGACGGCGCGTGAAGCCACCGCCGCACTGAAAGAAGTGGGCCTTGAGCTGGGCACCACTGATAAATCGTACGACGCCAACGCAGAAGATGGCGAAGTTATCAAGCAAACACCTGAAGCAAAAACGAAAGCAGCTAAGGGCTCGAAAGTAAACATCACGGTCTCACTGGGCGCCGAGCAAGTTGTTGTTCCTGACCTGAGCAACTTAACCGCAAAAGAAGCGCAGGATGTTTTGACAAAGCTTGGCTTAACTGCCCATGCCGGCACGGCAGAGTATTCTTCTGAAATTGAAGTTAACCACATTATCAGCCAATCTCCTGCTGTAGGCGAAACCGTAACAAAGGGCGATTCCGTTGAGTACGTTTTGTCGCTGGGCGCTGAAAACGTAACAGTTCCCAACGTGGTGGGATACGCTCAAAGTGGCGCAGAATCGGCCATTACTTCTGCAGGCTTTAAGGTAGCAGTTGAAACGCAATATAGCTCAAGCGTTTCAGAAGGCCTGGTTATAAGCCAAAGCCCCAATGGCGGAAAGCTGGAAAAGGGCGAAACGGTTACCATTGTAGTAAGCGATGGCCCTGACCCCGCAACCGCTGAAATTGATATTCCCAACGTAGTGGGCGAAACCGTGAGCAAAGCAAAATCGGAACTTGAAAACGCCGGATTTAGCGTGACCGTGAACGGTAAAGAGTCAGACACCGCAAAAGTTACCGCCCAGTCCCCCACAGGAACCGCAGTTAAAGGCACCACTATCACTATTACCGTTGGTTAGTGTATTATGTGCAAACTGTGAAAATTCCAGAAAGGGGAAACATGCAAGAACGTGAAAAGTTTGGGAGCCGCTTAGGCTTTATCCTTATCAGTGCCGGTTGCGCTATTGGATTGGGTAACGTTTGGCGCTTCCCTTATATCACGGGCGAATATGGCGGTGGCGCCTTTGTTCTGATTTACCTTATTTTCCTGGTTATTTTGGGCTTGCCCATTATGACTATGGAATTTGCCACCGGGCGCGCCAGCCAAAAAGGCATTGCGAAATCGTTCGACACGCTTGAACCCAAAGGTTCGCACTGGCACATTTATAAGTGGGCTGGCCTTATTGGCAACATGCTTCTTATGATGTTCTATGTGGTAGTTGCAGGTTGGTTTTTGAACTATGCCGTAAAAATGGGCATGGGGCAATTTGTAGGTGCAACAGCGGAAACAACAGCCGCAGCCTTCTCTGACATGCTGGGTAATACGGGCGAACTTACGTTTTGGACCTTTGTTGTGGTTGCTATTGGCGCAGGAGTTTGCAGCTTAGGTGTGAAAAAGGGCGTTGAGAACATTACGCGCGTGATGATGGTTGGCTTGTTCGCACTTATTCTGGTGCTGGTAGTGCGCGCGGTTTCCTTAGGCGATGGCGCACTTGAAGGCATTGCGTTTTACCTGCAGCCCGATTTTTCCAAGATTTTCAGCAGCCCTGCTAACGCAGCAGAAGCACTCTATGCCGCTATGGGCCAAAGCTTCTTTACCCTTTCCATTGGCATTGGTTCAATGTCTATTTTTGGTAGCTATATTGGAAAAGATCGCAGCTTATTTGGCGAAGCGGCAACCATTGGCGTTCTTGACACCGCGGTGGCTCTTCTTGCAGGCATGATTATTTTCCCCGCCTGCTTTGCCTTTGGCGTAGAGCCTGATAGCGGCGCGGGTCTTGCGTTTATTACGCTTCCGAATGTTTTTGAGCAAATGCCGTTAGGCCAGCTGTGGGGCGCGTTGTTCTTCTTGTTCATGGCATGCGCTGCGCTTTCAACCGTTATTGCCGTATTTGAAAACATTATTGCGTTTGGTATGGACCAATGGGGTTGGAGCCGCAAGAAAAGCACGCTTATCACGGGTATTGCTATGTTTGTGCTGGCAATGCCTGCCGTTTTTGGCATGAACCCCGCGTTGGGAAGCTACCTGCCCATTGGTGGCACCGTTGACGGCCTGGAGGACTTCATTGTTTCCAATAACATTTTGCCATTAGGTTCCATGATTTTCGTGCTGTTCTGCGTAAGCAAAAAGGGTTGGGGCTGGAAGAATTTCCTGGAAGAAGCAAATACCGGCACCGGTTTGAAATTCCCCGCGTGGCTTTATAACTGGATGCGCTTTGGCGTGCCTGCGCTTACCATTATCATTCTGATTGCCGGCTGGATTCCGGTTATAACTGCGCTGTTCTAACGAACAGCGCAGTAGCTCGACGCTGCGAAGCGCCTAGGCACGCCATTTCGCCCTTTTACGCTCCTCGTCACGTACCGGAGTACGCTCGGTCGCGTAACGGGCGAACTGTCTGCGCCGATGCGCTTCTCGCTGACATTTGGTGCGAATGTGTCTCACTAGGAAAGCTGCTCGCTGACATTTGGTGCGAATGTGTCTCATTAGGAAAAACGTATAGACACAGCGAAATTACCCTGCTATTATGCAGGTGTACAGGCAAAGCCCGCGTGTTAAGGTTAGCCGGGCGGCGCTGGTTGTTGTTTAAGAAAGTCAGCTGCAACTGGCTTTCTTATTTTTTACTTCCTTTGCCTTCCTTTCGCATATATTGAATAACTTTTGCTGCTTCAATTACAAAGCACGCTATAGTTGCTAGCGACGCTAGCATAGAAAGAGTTCTTTCTAACCATTCAATCATAGGCATTGCCTCCTTACTTGTAAGAAAGCGCCGCCCGCGCAAGGACTCTGCCAGTACGATAGCCATTCTACCGTATTAAACTCCGTGGTAGAATAACGCGTCAAATAAAAAGTAATGTTTTGAAAACAAGGCTGCTACCAGCCAAAAATCAGCGCTGAGCATGGTCTATCATGGGTTGCGATTTATTCCCCTACAAAAGGAAACCCATGCTTCAAGTTAGAAATATTCACAAGTCATATACTACCGGCTCTTTTACTCAGCAAGCATTAAATAACGTTTCACTTACGCTGCGCGACAACGAATTTGTTGCCATTTTAGGCCCTTCAGGTTCTGGCAAAACAACGCTTCTGAACATTATTGGCGGCCTTGACCACTACGATTCCGGCGACCTTATTATCGACGGCGTTTCCACCAAAAAATACAAAGATCGCGATTGGGACACCTACCGCAACAACCGCATTGGCTTCGTGTTCCAAAGCTACAACTTAATTCCCCACCAAAGCATTTTGGCAAATGTGGAATTGGCGCTTACTTTATCGGGAGTTTCCGCAGATGAACGCAAGAAACGCGCCGTACAGGCGCTTGAACGCGTAGGGCTGGGGCAGCACATTAACAAGCGCCCCAACCAGCTTTCCGGCGGGCAAATGCAGCGTGTTGCCATTGCGCGTGCGCTTATCAACGATCCCGAGATTCTTCTTGCCGATGAACCCACTGGCGCACTGGATTCCAAAACCAGCGTGCAGATTATGGACCTGCTTACCGAAATTGCCCAAGACCGCCTGGTGGTTATGGTCACCCATAACCCTGAACTGGCACAACAATACGCAACCCGCATTGTGAATTTGGCCGATGGCGTTATCACCAGCGACTCTAACCCCTATACGCCCACGCCCGAAGAGCTTAGCCGTGTAAGCGCCAAAAAGCCGCGGCGCACCTCTATGAGCATGCTCACGGCGCTTTCCCTTTCCTTTAACAACCTTATGACCAAAAAAGGGCGCACCATAATGACTGCCATTGCGGGCTCTATTGGCATTATTGGCATTGCCTCTATTCTGGCGCTGGCAAACGGCGTGAACAACTACATTGCAAGTGTTGAAGAAGAAACGCTTTCCGAATATCCCTTGCAAATTACCAGTTCAGCCATGAATTTGAGCGTTTCCAGCTCAGGTGATGAAGACAGTGACAGCACCGAAAGCGCTACCGATTTAAACAGCAGTAAATTTGTGGTCGCGGGCGGGGAAGATGAGCTGGGCGTTACCAAAAGTGTGTCTAACATTTTTGGAAGCATTGGCAGCAACGATTTACAATCGCTCAAAGACTACTTCGACAGTGGCGAAAGCGGCGTTGAGCCCTATGTGAACTCCATTGAGTACAGCTACAACGTGCAACCGCAAATTTATCTTTCCAATACCGAAGACGGCGTTCACAAAGTAAACCCCGATAGCACGTTTTCTGCGCTGGGCATGGGATCGGGCAGCAGCAACGGGCTTATGTCTATGACTATGAGCACCGATGCCTTCTACCAAATGCCCCAAGATTCAGAGCTCTACGAAACCTCTTATGACGTAGTGGCTGGTCATTGGCCTGAAAATTACAACGAATGCGTTTTGGTGGTTTCGCGCAACGGCAACATAAGTGACTTCATGCTTTATGCCTTGGGTCTTCGCGATTCCAGCGAGTTAACCAATATGGTTAAAGCATTCATCAATGAAGAAGAAGTAGAAACACCCACCGATTATGAGCCCGTAGCCTACGATACTGTTCTTAACACGGAATACAAACTGGTCAATGCGGCGGATTACTACGAATACGACAGCTCGTATGGTGTATGGAAAGACAAATCGAGCGATACCGATTATTTGAAAGAGCTGGTAGATAAAAGCGAAACGCTGCGCATTGTTGGCATTGTGTGCCCCGCGGAAGACGCAAGCGTTACCATGTTAAGCCAGGGTATTAACTACCCGTACGAACTTACCAAGCACATCGTAAGCCTTGCTGCCTCAAGCCAAATTGTAAAAGACCAGCTGGCTTCCCCCTCTACCGATGTTATTACCGGTAATGCTTTTGACAGCAACAACAACTCAAGCAATTTTGACATGTCTTCCCTTTTCTCCATTGATGAAAGCGCACTGGCAAACGCCTTTACCATGGATGAAAGCAAGATGCAAATTGACACCAGTTCGCTTTCGCTTGATTTAAGCGGCGTACAAATAGATTCCAGCGCCCTGCCCGATTTTGACATGTCCTCTGTTCAGGTTGACATGTCAGACATCATGCAAAACCTTGACTTCAGCTCTCTGCAGCTTGACCTTGACTTAAGCTCTATGACCGTTGATTTAAGCGGTGTGGAAATTGGCAACTACTTTGACAGCGATAAGCTGGCCGACAACATGAGCACCCTCATGGCCAATTTTGTTACCTGGTATACCCAGCACAGCACGGAATACGCAACGGCAAAAGAAGCAGCAAGCGCGTACTTTAATTCTTCTTCTGAGGTAAAAGACGCCATTGTGAATTCCTTTGACAACCAAGCGTTCACCAATGATGTTCTGGAAGCATTAGAACCCCAGTTAGAGCCACAGGTTGCCATGCAAGCAACAGCGCAGTTAGTGCCGCAGATTACCGCTTCCCTTACCCAAGCTATTGTGCAATCAATAGGAACAAGCTTGCAAAACGCCATGGCTGCCTATATGCAGCAGGCCATGACTTCTATGGCAACACAGCTGGGAACTGCCATTCAGCAACAGGTAACCAGCGCCATGACCACCACCATGAGCCAGCTTTCAACCAGCATGGCAAACGCTATTTCTATTGACGCAGATGCCTTCGCCAATGCTTTTAGCGTGAATATGGATGCCGATGACTTAACCGACATCATGCTTTCTATGAGCAACACCGAAGAGCGCTCGTACGACAATAACTTGAAGGATTTTGGCTATGCCGATTTAAACAAGCCGTATGAAATAAGCATTTACCCCATTGATTTTGAAAGCAAAGCAAAAGTTATTGAAGTTTTAGATGAATACAATGCCCAGATGGAGCAAATAGACGAAAACAAGGTAATTACGTATACCGATATTGTAGGCCTGCTTATGACCAGCGTAACCGATATCGTTGACATGATTTCCATGGTGCTTATTGCGTTTGTGGCAATCTCGCTTATTGTTTCAAGCATTATGATTGGCGTGATTACTTATATTAGCGTGCTTGAGCGCATTAAAGAGATTGGTATTTTGCGCGCTATTGGCGCCAGCAAAAAGGATATCAGCCACGTATTTAATGCCGAGACCATTATTGAAGGCCTTGTTTCTGGCCTGTTGGGCGTGGGCGTAACAGCGCTGGGATGCGCTGCTGCAAACGTGATTTTAGTTGCAGCCGGGTTCCCCGCCGTGGCGCAGCTGCCGGTAAATGCTGCCGTGATTCTGGTTATTATCAGCGTGGTGCTTACCTTTATATCGGGCCTTTTGCCTGCTCGCAGCGCCAGCAAGAAGGACCCGGTGGAAGCCTTACGTAGTGAATAACACATTCCGCCGTTTTGCCAAACGGCGGAATAGCTCGACGCTGCGCGGCAGCTGCGCGGGCATCTTCGCCCTTACCGCTTCGCTTTCGCTTCCTTCACAGCCCAAAGGCTGCTCAGTCGCTCATCGGGCGAATCTGCTCCGTGGATCTGCCGCTCGCTGACATTGAGTGCGAATGGAACGGCAAAAAACTATGCCCTTATCGTAGCAGCTTTTTTGCAGCGCGCCAGGTGGGAAGGTAGCGATCAAGCACGGCATGAAATTCCGGGCCGTGCCCGCGCACAATCAAGTGCGCCAGCTCATGCACTACCACATACTCAAGGCATTGCGGCGGATACAACGCCAAACGCACGTTGATACAAATGCGCCCGGTTGAGGGTTGGCAGCTGCCCCAGCGGCTTTTCATATTGCGATACGCAAGTTTGCCGGGCGTTACCCCCATAACCGCAGACCAGCGCTCAATAAGCCCCGGCGTAAGCCCTTCCACAATCGCGCGCCACGCGGCAACTTCTTCTGGCGTTGCATTATTTGCACGCGCCATGGTGGACTGTTCCTGCTGTTTGAGCTGCTTCAAAATCCAGGGCATATAAGAATGTACGAGCTTTTCTATTTCGAAATCGGGCGTTCCAACTGGTGCCGAAACATGCACCGGGTAGTTGCTCTCGGTTTTTACCCGCAACGTGATGTTTTTCATGGTTTTGTACGTTACCAAAACAGAAATGCCATCAATTACCAGGCTTTTTTGCGCAACAGTTCGCACGCTTCTTCTTTTTCGCTTTGCACACACGTTGGAATTCTTTCTTAACTGTTGGGATTATTTGTGGGGGAACTACCAGGGAAACCGCAGAAGTTGCCGCCTATTCGCCGCCAGCACCAAGCGCAAGCTCGTATGCTTCGTTGCGCGATAATCCCAGTTCAGATACAAGCGCTTTCGTAATGTCTTTCTTTGATAAGCCCTGTTCATGCAATTCTTTCGCACGCGCCGCACCGCTCGTGGCCGCACTTTGCGCCGCCGTAGCTTCTTCTTGTGCAGAAGGCCCGTCAATCACTATCACTATCTCGCCTTTTATGTCTTCTGCGGCAGCGCGGGCAGCAAACACATCGCGCACGTGCGCTGTGGTGCCGCGCACTACTTCCTCATGCAACTTGGTAAGTTCACGGCACACCGCAAGCTCGCGGTAAGGGAAAACTTCCGCAATAACATTCAGGGCATCTACCAGGCGTTTAGGGCTCTCGTAGAAAATGAGCGCGGCATCAAGGGTGGCAACACTTGCAAGGAAAGTGCGACGCTCGGCATTTTTGCGCGGGAAGAAACCCGCAAAGAAGAAGCGCTGGTTTGTGCACCCACTGGCAACATAGGCTGTTGCCGCAGCCACCGGGCCCGGCAAAACTTCCACGTTAGCGCCTGCTTCGCGCGCCGCGCGCACCAGCCGCAGCCCGGGGTCAGATATACCCGGCATGCCTGCATCGGAGCAATACGTAATGGTTTCACCTGATAGAACGCGCGCTACCACACCTGCAGCGCGGCTGCCCAGCGTTGCTTCATCCAGCCGCTCAAGGGGGCGTTTAATACCCAGCGCAGCAAGCAGCTTGCCGGTAACGCGCGTGTCTTCCGCGCACACCACCTGCGCGTTTTCCAGCGCTTCACGCATACGCGTGGTAACATCACCCAGGTTTCCAATGGGGGTAGGGCAAATGATAAGCTTGCCCTCGCCGGAGTTGCCCGCGCCTGCGCCGGAACTGCCCGTGCCGCACGCCGCGCCACCGCTGGACACTTCCCCACGTTTTTCCTGCTCAGAAGCGCATGCGGCGCGCATCTTAGCTCCCGCGCCGAACACTTCCCCACCCTTTTTATTGCCAGCCATTACCGCCTGCCTTACGTTGCCTGATTGCTCACAGATATGCCGTTCCTGTCAAACTAAGTGTTTCGCACCTATTTTATGGGAAAATACACGCAGCATATTACACGTGAAGGAGATTCCATGGCAGAATTTATCTACCAAATGTACAAAGCGCGCAAAGCGCATGGTCAGAAGGTCATTTTAGACGATGTAACGCTTAGTTTTTACCCGGGCGCGAAAATTGGCGTGGTGGGGCCAAACGGCATGGGGAAATCTACGCTGCTGAAAATTATGGCAGGCCTTGAGGAAGTGTCGAACGGCGAGGCGCGCCTTACGCCGGGATATTCCGTGGGCATTTTGATGCAGGAGCCGCCTTTAGACGAGGACAAAACCGTTATTGAAAACGTGCGGCTTGCGTTTGGCGACATTCTGGCGAAGGTGGAGCGTTTCAATCAAATTGGCGAAGAAATGGCTGATCCGGATGCCGATTTTGATGCCCTGATGGACGAAATGGGCAAGCTGCAGGACGCCATTGATGCTGCAGGCGGCTGGGATTTGGACAGTCAGCTTACCCAGGCCATGGACGCGCTGCAATGCCCTGACCCCGATGCGCCCGTGAGTGTGCTTTCGGGTGGCGAGCGCAGGCGCGTGGCGCTGTGCCGTTTGCTTTTACAAGCCCCTGACCTGCTGCTTTTGGACGAGCCTACCAACCACCTGGACGCAGAAAGCATTCTGTGGCTGGAAAAGTTTCTGAAAGATTATCAGGGCGCCGTGCTGGCGGTAACACACGACCGCTACTTCTTGGACAACGTTGCGGAATGGATTTGCGAAGTTGACCGCGGCCACTTGTACCCCTACAAAGGCAATTACTCCACGTATTTGGAAACAAAGGCGGCGCGCATGGAAGCGCAAGGCCAGCAAGAGGCAAAGCTGGCAAAGCGCATGCGCTCTGAGCTGGAGTGGGTTCGCTCGACTCCCAGCGCGCGTCACGCCAAAAGCAAGGCACGTTTGGAAGCATACGAGCGCATGGTTTCGGAAGCTGAGAGCTTCAAAAACGTTGACTTTACGGAAATTCATATTCCGGTGGGGCCGCGCTTGGGCAACAAAGTGCTGGAAGCCACCAACATTCACAAGGCCTTTGGCGACCGCGTACTTATTGACAACTTGAGCTTTAGCCTGCCGCGCAACGGTATTGTGGGCGTTATTGGGCCAAATGGCGTGGGCAAAACCACCTTGTTCAAAACCATTGTGGGGCTTGAGCCTTTGACCAGCGGCACGCTTGAAGTGGGCGAAACCGTACAGCTTTCCTATGTGGACCAAAACCGCGCCGGCATTGACAACAACAAAACAGTGTGGGAAGTGGTCTCAGACGGAAACGATTACCTTACCGTAGGCAAACAGGAAATTCCTTCACGTGCCTACGTAAGCGCTTTTGGCTTTAAAGGCCCCGACCAGCAAAAACCTGCCGGTGTTCTTTCCGGCGGCGAGCGCAACCGCCTGAATTTGGCACTTACCTTAAAGCAAGGCGGCAACCTGCTGCTTTTAGACGAGCCCACCAACGACCTTGATACCGAAACACTGGAAAGCCTGGAGGAAGCACTTCTTGCCTTCCCCGGATGCAGCGTGATTGTAAGCCACGACCGCTGGTTTTTAGACCGCGTGGCAACGCATATTCTGGCATGGGAAGGAACGCCGGAAAACCCCGGCAACTGGTTTTGGTTTGAGGGCAATTTTGCCGATTACCAGAAGAATCGTGAAGAGCGCTTAGGGCCAGAGGCCACGAAGCTGCGGGTGATGCATCGCAAGCTTACGCGCGATTAATGTGCCTGGGCGTGCGGGTGGTACGTATGCGCGCTGCACGCAAAGAAGCAAAGACAAGCAACTCATGAACGCACAGCAGTACAACAACATAAAAGCGCCGCTTGAGAAACACCCTCAAGCGGCAAGCTTCATTGTGCGTGCAAACAAAATAATCACGTATCTCTATTACGTGGCTTACCCCGTTTTGCTGGTGTTCTTGTTCGTGCAGGGCAACGCCTTTGTATGGCACGCCCTTTTGTTCCCCGCCCTGGGGTTTTTGCTGGTTACCGCCCTGCGCGCAATCATAAACAAGCCCCGCCCCTACGAGGCGCTTGATATTGAACCTCTTATCCATAAGAACACAAAGGGGAAATCGTTCCCCAGCAGGCACGCCTATTCTGCTATGGCAATTGCGGTTACGTTTTTCCTTGTGAATGCGGCTGTGGGTATTCCCCTGATAGTACTAGCCCTTTGCATGGCAGTGGTGCGCGTTATGGGCGGCGTGCACTACCCCAGCGACGTTGCCGCAGGTGCAGCGCTTGGCGTTCTTTTCGCCACCCTTGAAGTACTGGTGTAAGCACAAAAAAGCGAGCGGTATCGTGCGCTTTTGTACGCAGGAATACCGCCCGCTTCGCGTAATCG
>CAVDDP010000052.1:0-8379 GCA_963607695.1 Hallerella sp. | reverse complement strand
GCAAACGGGTTATCGAGGTTGATATCTTCTTCCCGTTCGCACCCGCAATCCCCCTTGTTCAGGTTTGCACCACACACCGGGCATAAACCCTTGCAATCGTCTTCACATAAAGGAATAAGGGGAACATCCAGCGTAAGAGCAGCTTGAATAAGCGGAAGCAAGTCAATAACGTGATTTTCAGGAAGGATATCGAATTCGTCTTCTTCCTTATCTTCCTGGCTTACGCTTTCGGCATCCAAAAAGAAATATCCTTCAATATCGCCAATAAGGTTTACCTGCGCTGGCTCGGCGCAACGTGCGCAAGCGGTAGTACCCGCGCCTTCACACGTTCCAACCACCAAAAGTGCTTCACCCGTATTAGTAACATCTACGTCCCAGGAAATGGGCTTGTCAAACGTATATAAATCAGGCCCGCATTTCATAAGGTCAAGCGTAAGCTCTCCCTGAAAATGAGCACTTTCAGCAGGAAGAAAAAGCTCAGAAGAAATAAGGATACGCGCTTCTTTTTTAGTAGTATCTGCCATGTTCATGCACTAGCGAATCTGAGTTGAAGGAGTGCTTAAATGATCGCGACATCTACGAACATTGCTCAATGCGGTATCTAAGCTTTGCTCAACATAGCTAAAGGCTTCATCCAAATATGCCTGCGCGCCGGCACGGGTTTGATAATCAAACTCGCGGGCATCGTCTAACAGTTTGTCTGCCTGCTGATGAGCAATGCGCACCACTTCCGTATCGCTGGCAATGGTCATAACTTCACGCTGAGCATCGCTTATCATGCGATTAGCTTCGGCCTGCGCATCATCAAGCAAATTCTGGCGCTCGCGCACAATAGCGCGTGCCTGCGAAAATTCGCCCGGAAATTTATCGCGAATCTCATCAATGATATCTAATGCTTCTCCAACGTCTACCTGACGTAAATTATTCTTTCCGAAAACGGGCTTGGCGTCTTCCAAAAGAATGGAAAGATCCTCAAGAAGTTCAAGGACATTCGATTCATCCATAAGGAGCCTTTCTCGTTCCAAATAAAACTTTTCGCATAAGCGCATGTTTTATGCATTTAATCCATAAGCTACTGGATTTTACCATTATTGAGACAAATTTTGAAAAATTGCAAAGCTGAACGGCAAAACAGCACGTAAAGCATACATTCATGCAACAGTATAGCCGCACAAGCATGGCTTTTTCAGCATGCGTGCGTTGTGTAGCACGTGGTTGCGTTCTAAAAATGCAGCCTTAAAATGCAATTTATGCAAACTTCTTTCGCAATGCTTCACTTACGCATTGGGGAACAAATTGCGAAACATCGCCTTTAAAACTTGCAATCTCGCGCACCACCGAAGAAGAAAGATACATATATTCCGGCGACGACATAATAAAGATGGTCTCAAGGCGCGGGTCAAGCTGAAAATTTAAAGCGGTTTGCTGGAATTCGTACTCAAAATCGGTAATGGCGCGCAATCCCTTCACGGCAACAGGCGCTTGCATTTCCTGAGCAAAATCTACCAAAAGCCCGCTGAATGGCTCAACGCGAACATTAGAAAGTCCCGCAAGCGCTTCCCGTGCGAGTGCAACGCGTTCATCCAACGAGAACAAAGGCATTTTCTTAGGAGAAGCAGCCACCGCCACAATTACTTCGTCAAAAATGCGCGATGCGCGTGAGATTATTTCAATATGACCGTCGGTAATGGGGTCAAAAGTGCCGGGCGTTAAAGCTCGTTTCATTCGCTTGCCTTTCCAAAAATGTCAACCGCAATCTCGCCGTAATATTTTGTTTGCATACTATCCCATTTCACGCAGGATTGCGCAAAAAAAGGCGCGAGATTAGTCTCTCGTGAATGTTCATAGGAAATCGTAACGTATGAAGCCAGGCACGCAGCTTTATCTAAATCTTCCAAAAGGGTAAAAACAAGCGAAGGATCCAAGGCATACGGAGGGTCTAAAAGGATAAGACCGAACGGCTCGTGCCCGCCTAATGGCGGGTGCGCCAAAACATCGGTTTTGCGAACAACAGCGCGCGTGGTGTCACAATGAAGCTTCTGAATATTTTTTTCAAGCGTTATCGCAGATTGAGGGTCTTTTTCGTAAAACCACGCCTGCTTGGCGCCACGCGAAAGCGCCTCTAAGCCCAAAGCGCCTGAACCCGCAAACGCATCTAAGACCGTAACATCATCAAAGGTATTAAGGGTAACGTAAAGAGAACTCATAATTGATTCGCGAACCCTATCAATAGTGGGGCGCGTTGTTTCTCCTTCAGGGGCATCTATGGTCATACCCCTCCACTCACCTGCAATTATGCGCATATGTTATCCTCCCATTACTTCTTTGTTGCCGCGCAGCATGCGCACCTCACGCGCCAAAGCCTTGTGAGTTAGCTCCTGTAGCTGCGGGTCACGCTCTAAAAGTGCAGCCGCATCGCTGTGCGCTGCCTCTATCACGGCACTATCGCGAATAACATTCACCAGTTTAAGTGAAGAAGCACCGTGCTGTTTGTTGCCCAGAATGTCTCCTTCACGGCGCAAGCTTAAGTCATACGTTGCCAGCTCAAAGCCGTCATCGGTGCGCTCCATGGCGGCAAGGCGGTCAAGTGCCACCGGTGTTTGTGAGTTTGAAATCAAAAACACCTGTGAATTGGCTGTTCCGCGCCCTACACGCCCTCTAAGCTGGTGTAATTGCGATAAGCCAAAACGGTCGGCGTCTTCCACAATCATAATAGTAGCGTTGGGAACATCAACGCCTACCTCAATAACCGTGGTGGCAACAAGCACTTGCACTTCACCCGCGCGAAATGCCTCCATGGTTTTTTGCTTTTCAGCGTTTGAAAGTTTTCCATGCAAAAGCGCCACCCGGTAATCAAAAAAGATGGTGTCTTGCAAGCGTTTCGCCATGCTGTGAGCTGCGGCAACGTTTTCTTTCGTAAAATCTTCTTCAGCTTCTATGCTAATGCAAGAAAACTCGTAGTGGTCTTCTTCATCTTCTTTGGTGCGCTTTGCGCGCTGGTCGCGCTGCTCAGAATCAAGCCCCACCAGCGGGCACACCACATACACTTGCTCCCCGCGCTCTAATGCCGCGCGCGCCGCGTCGTAGGCATCCTGGCGGTTTTCGCCCGTAAGAACTTTCGTGCTGCGTTGTGCGCCAGCGTTGGGGCGCTCATGCAAATACGACAAAGTAAGGTTGCCAAAAAGCGCTAACGCAAGCGAACGCGGAATGGGCGTTGCCGTTAAATAAAGGGCATCGGGTGCAGATCCTTTCTCCAGCAAACGGGCGCGCTGTTCAACGCCAAAGCGCTGCTGCTCATCGATAACGCACAAGCTGCAGTTGCGAAACCGTACATCGGGTTCAATAACAGCATGAGTACCAAACAACACCGAAATGCTGCCACTTGCAAGCCCCTGCAATATTCCTTCACGCTCGGCGGGTGTAGTTGCACCGGTTAGAATGGCCCACGAAATGCCCACCTGGTCAAACAAAGAGCCCAAACTTTGTGCATACTGTCGCGCCAAAACCTCGGTGGGAGCCATCATCACCGCTTGGTTGCCGGTATCAACCGCCGCTGCTAGCGCAAAAGCGGTCACGGCTGTTTTACCTGTTCCTACATCACCCAACAAAAGGTGGTTAGCGCAAGCAGGCTTTGCCATATTCGCCAGAATTTCACCCACTGCCTGCACCTGATCACCCGTAAGCGCAAACGGCATAACCTCAAAAAGCTTTGAGACCGCCTGCCCCTCAATACAATGGCTCGCCGGGGTGCGCTCTTCTTCCCCCCTTTTATTTTCAAGCATTAACGCCAGCTCAAGCAGCAACACTTCCTCGTACACCAGGCGCCTGCGCGCACGTAAAACATCATCCATAGACAAGGGAAAATGAATAGAAAAAAGCGCATTGCGCCGCGACATAAGGTAGTGCCTTTCCCGCAGCTCAAGAGGCAAAAAGTCATCTAAAGCAGAAACGCTTTCCAGCGCGTTTTTTATCAGGCGGCGCATCCATGCAGTAGAGATATCAGCACAAGCAGGGTGAACAGGAATAATAGCGCCTTCAGTAAACGAATTCCGCTCATCCAACTCTTCGATAAACGGGTTAACCATGCGCTTGTACCCATAGTTGAATTCAACTTTTCCCGCAACGGCAATATGCTTGTTTTCTGCAAGCGTATCCATAAGCCACGGCTGGCGAAACGCCGTAATTATCATCACACCCGTTTCATCCACCAAGGTAATTTCAACCAGCGGAAGTTTAGGTTTCGGGCGCTTGAGCTTCATCTCATGAATGCGCCCGTAAATGGTACAACTTTCGCCAATGGATGCGCTACGGATTGATTCTACTTTTGACAGGTCAATATATCTACGGGGAAAGAGCGTGACCAGGTCTTTTACGGTGACAACGCCCATGGATTTCAAGGCTTTTGCACGCCGGGGGCTTACTCCTGTTACCGTTGTCACGTTATCTTCAAGGTGCATAATTGCTAAAGTGCGGTCGGCATTGCCAACCGCACTTGCACTATCTTTTGAAGAAATTTGCGTCATAGGCATTGTTAGCGCACGCCCTTACTTGCTCGCTTTATTCAAGTGAGAAAATCAAAGGATATAAGGGCTGCTCACCGCGCTGAGCGTCAATTTCCAGGTCTTCGTATGCTTCTTGTACTTTTTCAACCAGTGCATCAAAGTCTTCTTGCGCAAAATCGGCACCCGCAAGAAGCGTTAAGTTGTCCATGTCATCGGCTTCCATAGCAGGCAAAAGCTCAAACAGTACTTCTTCCAAGGAATGCCCTACTGCTTCAATGGAACCATCCGCAATACCAATAACATCGCCATTGTGAATAGGGTTATCGTGAGCGTCTTTAGAATCTTTAATGGCGGTGGTAATTTCGCCTGTTTTCACTTCAGAGAACGCTTCGGTCATGCTTTCAATGTTTTCTTCCAGGCTTTCCTGCTCATTGGCGCCAAATAAAGCACTGAATGCTTCGGGAACACTCTTGGTAGGAACAACACCACAGGGCTTTTCGGAAAGTTGAGCAGCGCTGTTGGCAGCCATAATAATATTGCTGTTATCAGGCAAAATAATAACGGAATCGGCGTTTACCTTATTTACAGCATCAAGCAAATCCTTGGTGGAAGGATTCATAGTTTGCCCGCCCGAAACAACAATATCAACGCCTAAGCTCTTCAAGATTTGTGCGTTGCCGCTGCCTGCCGCTACTGCAACAAAGCCCAGCGCTTTATGTTCAGCTTGCTCTTCGGCAGCAAGTTTTTCGGTACGCTCTTCACTTTGAAGCTGCATGTTATGAATGAACACTTCAGAAATTTGCCCGCGTTCCAAAAAGTATGCAAGCACTTTATCGGGCGTGTTGGAATGTACATGAACTTTAAACTTAGGAATAGCTCCTACGCACAGCTCACAGTCACCCATGGTTCCCAAAAACTCCAGCGTTTCGTCAACATCAAGCACATTGGAGTCAACCAAAAACTCGTTGCAATACCGATACGCAGAGCCTTCCCAGTCATTGATCTGCTCAATTTCAACTTTTGGTGCAGCAGTTCGCGCAAATGCCAACGCATCTACCAAAGCGCCCTCTTTGCCCGTAATGGCTGCCACAAAAGCACCAATGAAAATAGAAAGGCCAAAACCGCCGGCGTCCACCACGCCATTTTCCTTCAAAACGGGAAGCAAATCAGGCGTGCGCTGAACAGAAGCAAGCGCTTCAGCAGCAATGGCTTCCATGGCGTCATCGGTTGAAAGCTTTGATTTACGTGCCCGTTTTGCCGCGTTTGCCGTGTCTTTCAAAACCGTAAGGATAGTTCCTTCAACAGGCTTGCGCACAGCCTTAAACGCAACTTCCACTGCTTTTTGAAAACCAGCATCAATCATAGTGGTGTCAAAAATTTCGTATGCCTGAGCACCTTCGCAAAAACCGCGCAAAATCTGCGACGTAATTACACCCGAATTACCACGCGCACCCATCAAAGCACCCTGCGTGATTGCTTTGCGAATGTCATTTTGCGTGTACCCAATAGGCATTGCCGCTAAATTGTTTACCACGCTTTCAATGGTAAGCGACATATTAGTGCCGGTATCGCCATCGGGAACAGGAAAAACATTTAAGCGATTGACTTCTTCTTTACGCTCCGACAAAACTTTGCTTGCCGCAGCAACTGCATTCACAATACTGTTTCGTGAATAGTGTTCAGACATGAAAACCTCAATTTCGTTTTATTTTTTATGAAACGGGGGCGCAACCCTCAAACTCTCAAAAGAAAATGCGCCCCAAACGCAAGCTCAAAGGGGCACCAGCAGCTACTTTATCTTGATACCCTGAACGTGAATTTCAATGGTATCAAGCGGAATGCGCGTGTAGTCAGTTAAAGCAAAGCGTACCGCATCGGTTAGGTTTCGCGTTACCGTGGAAACATTGATGCCGTATTCAACAACAATGTATAAGTCAACACGTACCCCCTGCTCAGCCTGCGTTACCACCACGCCGCGGCGCAAACGCGATGCCGGCAAAATCTTCGCAATACCATCGGCAGCATTCGGTGCGGTCATTCCCACAACGCCATAGCATTGCATGGCAGCATTTCCTACCACATCGGCCAAAACGTCATTTGATACATGTAAATCTCCAGGGATGATTTCGCTCATAGTTCTTCCCTTCGTGTGTTGGTACTAGCTTAAAATAAACTACGAAAGTATACCCTCTTGAAACCTGTTTCAAACCCTTGGCACAAAAAAAGGCAAGAAAATGCTAAAAGCGCGCCGTCGCCCTTGCCAAAAATGCCCTTTATTCCAAATACCCTGCGTGAGGCGTTAAACCAAGATGTGTTGCAAGCTGGCGAAGCTGCTCATCGGTAATGGTATTCACACGCGGAAGGTGTGCAATTTTCATATACACCGCTGCCGCTTTTTCAACTGTTTCAATAAGCCCAAATGCCTCATCAAGCGAAGAGCCCACCGCATAAATGCCGTGCTGCGCCCACACCACCAGGCGCACTTCCTTCATTTTCTCGGCGGTAGCACGGCCAATATCATTGGTGCCACATACCATCCACGGCAAAACGCCCACGCCATCGGGGAAAACCATCATACATTCCGTACACATTTGCCAAAGCGTGCGGGTAAAAGCGCGCTCGTTCAGTTCATGTACAAACGTCATGGCTAAAAGATTGGTGGGGTGGCAATGCATAACCACCCTGTTGCTGGCGTCCACCGACAAACGTGCCGCGTGGCTCATCATATGAGCAGCCATCTCCGAGGTAAACGTGCCCCCATCGGAAAATCCCCATAAAAGCTGAGCTGTTTCGCCAAAAGGAGCAATACGGATAAGCCCCACATTGCAAGCAGGATCTGCCGCCACGTTCTTAAAATACTTCCCTGTTCCCGTGACCAAAAAATACTTGCCGGCTAAGCTTGGCTCACAAAACCCAATGGGAAGAAGCCGCTGAACTGCCTGCTTACCATTTGTCTCAAGATAAGGCGCTACTTGCTCTTCGCTTAAAAGCAGCGAGATATTACCAGCATTTCGCTCATCCCAACCCTGCTCATACATGGTGGTTGCCGTGCGAACGAATTCCTTCATGAAAGGAGCATCTAAGAGTGCATTAGTCATGGTAAAACCTTACTTTTCTTACCGGCGCCTTCTTGCGAAGGGCTTTTTGCCACTATCCCTTTTTCAGCAAGCGCATTATACTTTTAGCGTGCCGCATGAAAACCACGTTGCGGGTGCGTGGCATCAAAACGCGCAGTGCCTAAGTTCACTTCTGCAACTTTTGTTGAGATATGGTGCATGATAGCGCTTTTTAACAAAATGCTTAAGATTTTTCTTGCATCTGCAGGTAGCACTGTGATAAAGTACCAAGGCTGTTTTATTTAGTTTTTGTATGCAAAAGTATTTGGAGTTGATAGAAATGTCTAAGGTTTGCGAAGTTTGCGGTAAAGCTCCTGTTGCTGGTCGCAGCATCAGCCACTCACATCGCGTTAGCAACCGCATGTTCCGCCCCAATGTGCAGAAGGTAACCATCAATGACAATGGTCACATTCGTAAGGCTAACATCTGCACAAAATGCATGAAGGCTGGTAAAGTCGTTCGCGCATAAATTGCGGAAACGCGGAAACGTTTACGTTTTACGCATTCAAAAGCCCGCTTGTGCGGGCTTTTTTGCGTTTGGGTGAATGGCAATCTGAATAGCGGCCCTCGTAGGGCAACCCTCGGGCAACCCTCGGGAAGCTCTCGGGCAACCCTAGATAACCAGCAATCGCCTGCACGAAGGACAAGTAGAAAGCGGAGCTTGCGTGCGCATTTGCGCTAAATGAGCGGCATCGATAGAAGCTCTGCAACAACCGCAGCGCCCCTCACTCAATTTTCCCAATGCAACACCACCGGTTCGT
>CAVDDP010000051.1:0-8626 GCA_963607695.1 Hallerella sp. | reverse complement strand
CTGCAAGCGATCCTGCTCAAGCAATTGCTGCTCTTTTTCGTGATCGGCGGGAGAAAGCGCGTCGGCCATGGGATCTACGTTTTCCGTATCGGAAGGAGTTCCCTGGAAAAACACGCCATCGTAGGCAACAAGCTGGCGGCCCGTGGCCTTTTCAAAGTAGTACACGAACAGCGATTTTATGATTGCTGCTGCCGGAATAGATAAAAGCATGCCCACAATAGAGCCACCCATGCCGCCCATGGCACCGCCAATTGCCGAACCTATCACCAACACCAAAAGCGTGAGCACCGGGTGAATATCCACTGAATTGCTCATGAGCTTGGGCGACACAAAAGTGTACACAAATTGCTGGATAATAATAACAACCACAATAACAATAAGTGCTGTTAAGGGCGACACAAACAACGCAACAATGGCTACCACCACAATAGCAATCCACTGCCCAATAACTGGCACCAGGTTGAAAACGGCAACAATGCCCGCCAGTGCAAACGCACTGGGAAGGTTAAGAATAACGAAAAGCAACGCACATAAAGCGCCTATGACCAGGCATTGTAACAAGGTTGCTTTGATGTAGCCACCCACCACGCGCGTAACCGTAATGCTGAACAAGTTGTATCCCTGCATGCGCTCGGGACCCATAAGGCGGCGCGCCTCACGGTCAAGCGCCGGAAGTTCCATAAGAATCCAAAACGCAATAACAAGAGCAAAACCAATAGCAATAACGCCGTTTACAATACCTGAACCAATGGCCACAATCCCCGTTGCGCCGCCTTCAAACAAATCGGTTACTGCCGATGAAATAGCGGTGGCAATATCGGTGAGCCACGTTTTTATGGTATCGTCTTGAAACAGGTGCGACATAGAATCATAGGTTGAGTTTGCCCAGCTCATAAAGTTATTCGCATAAGAAGGCATGGCGGTAATAAGGGCACTAAACTGAGCGCTTAAGCCAAATGCCGGCGAAAAAAGCAAAAAGACAAACGCGCCAAGAACCGCAAACATAATTACATACGCCACAGTTGTACCCAGCGCACGGGGCAAACCTTTTTTCTCAAGCCAATCAACCAGGCCCGATAAACAAAACACAAAAACAAGCGTCCACAGAATAATGCTTACGGGAAGCGCCAGAACATTCAAAACATACCCCAGCACTGCAAAAAGAGCAATAATGCCCACCAGCGCCCAAATGTTAAAAAAGCGGCGCCGCGCAACGGCAGCCGCTTGTTCAGGAGTAACATCTTTTCTGCTGATAGGAGTCATGTTTTCTCTTACTTTTCGCTAAACCCGCTTGCCTCGCTGGGCTCGCTGGACTCGCTTACCACGCTAGACTCGCTAGGCGTATAGGTGAAATAAGCATCAACGCTTTTCTCATCAAACACATCGCTCTCAAGAGCATGAGCAGGTTTTTCCGTATCTTCTAACGAAAAAACGTTCACGTCAGTGCTCTCGGCGTCAGTGCTCTCGGCGTCATTTCCCTCTATTTCCTCAGTGAAGTCTTCAAATACACCATCTAAAGAAAAGGGAATGTCCTGAGCACTTTGGTTATCTTGCTTTTCTTCTTTTTCAACGGTGGGAAGCGTTTGCTTTTCTTCTTTGTCTTTGTTGCCAAGCGCCATGGACTCATCGCTTGCTTTGCGCCCTTTGAAAACGCCCCGCACCTTTTCAGAAGCAGAGTTTACGAATTTCATAGGAGCATTTGCGGCAGCATCAACCGCATCTACCGCAGAAGAAACGCCCTCAGTGATGTCGGTTACGTTTTCCAGAATTTGATCCACACGCATAATTTCAAGATTGGCAGCATCCACCGTAAGTGACACGCGCTCTACCAGCGGGTCAACGCGTGCAACTGCCGGTTCAAGTGCTGCGGTAATAGATTCAACGTGTGCAAGCGTGGGGTCAACCTGCTTTTTGATGTCCTTCACTGTTTTGTTGGTGGAGCGCACCAGTTTTACCACTTCAATAAGCACAACAACCAATGCCAAGCCAACCAAAATATATACAATTGGCAACACAATATTTAGAACTTGCGAAATATCCATGTAAACCTCCGTTGGGTTAAAAAGGCGTGTTTGCTTACTATACCACGCAGTTCAGAAACAATGTTTGACGCTTTGGACATTTATCACTTTTTGCGAACAATCCCCTTACGTTGAATGCGCGCACCACGCGTGCCGGGGCGCCAAAGTTGCCCGTGCGTGGTGTAGTTGCACCATAAACGGTGAATGGCACGGCGGCATCTCGGTTGCCAGCGCGCAATGATGCGGAAACGCCATAAACGGCGCAAAGGGTGCGGCAGCATTGCGCAAAAGCACAGTACCAGCCCTTACGTTCTATCGCGCGCGGCAGCATCGGCGCGATACGATTCCCACCCACGGTCGCTGGGATGATAAAAACAGCCCCGCTCCAATCCATCGGGAAGATACTGCTGGTCAACCCACCCTTTGGGGTAGCTATGCGGATACAAGTACTTGCCGTACTCTTCCGACCCGGGTCTATGCCTATCGCGCAAATGATCAGGCACGGCGCGCACCGGCCCTTTGCGCACTTCTGCCAATGCCGCATCAATACCCGCTTCTGCTGCATTGCTTTTAGGGGCCAGCGCCAAATAAATAGCCGCTTGCGCCAGGTTAATGCGACATTCCGGATAACCTATGACCTCGGCCGATTTAAACGCGGCAGTAGCAATAAGCAGCGCCTGCGGGTCAGCGTTGCCAATATCCTCCGACGCCGCAATAACCATACGTCGCGCTATGAACTTGGGGTCTTCGCCGCCTTCTATCATACGCGCCAGCCAATACAACGCTGCATCGGGGTCACTGCCGCGCATGGATTTTATGAACGCAGAAATAATGTCATAGTGCATGTCTTTATTTTTATCATAGGGAAGCGCTCGATTAGGAACAGCGCAGGTCACCTGCTGCTCATCGATGGTCGCCGGCGCACTGGGCGTGCCCGGTTCTATCAAATTTGCAGCCAGTTCAAGTGTGGTAAGAGCAGCGCGGCCATCACCCCCTGCCAAAAGAACAATAGCATCGCGCGCTTCTTGCGTAAGCGTGTAGCAGCCACCTAAGCCCCGCTCATCCGTTAGAGCATGCGAAAGCAGCTGGGCAATGTCTTCATCGGTAAGGCTTTTGAGCTCTACAATGCGCGAGCGCGAAATCAAAGCGGAATTCACTTCAAAATACGGGTTTTCCGTGGTGGCACCAATAAGAACAACCACGCGGTCTTCCACCGCATGTAAAAGCGCATCTTGCTGGCCCCGATTGAACCGGTGAATTTCGTCTACAAAAAGAATGGTGCGCTGGTTAAAGGCGGTCAAGCGCTTTTGAGCTGCTTGAATCTCTCGGCGTAAGTCAGAAACTGTGCCGCCAATAGCAGAAACTTCTACAAAATAAGCGCGCGTTGTTTCAGCAACAATGTGGGCAAGTGACGTTTTACCAGTACCCGCAGGTCCATAGAGAATAATGGAGCTTAGCTTGTCATTTTCAATGGCGCTGCGCAACCAGCTACCGGGACCTACCGCCTGGGTTTGACCCACCAGTTCATCAAGCGAACGCGGGCGCATGCGAACCGCCAAAGGAGCATTGGTGCTTGTTTCGTAGGGCTTGCGTAAAGGTTCTATTTCTTCAAAAAGAGTTTCCATGTGTGCATGGTATCATACGAACGTTTGTTTGCCTACCGCATAAAACCAGTTTTTCGATTCTTTTTCGCCCAACGTAAAGCAATCGAACACATTTTTTAAATGTCAAGACTTTTTTCTTCTTTTTTCTTTCCTATACTTAGGTTAAGCCTTGTTCCTGGTTATATTGCGATGGACCGATGCCATAGTTGAGGGAGCTCAAGATCGCCTGCGGATTCAGGGATTCGTTTCCGTTGAAACGAAAGCTATGAAACCGGCTGCGAGCACCCACCTTTTGAAGGTGGGTTCATCCTTCTCCGGGGGCAGGGTTTTTTTGCGCGCTTGTTCTTCCCACGCTCTACGCTTCCCACGCCCTGCACTTCCCACACATCTCGCCCTGCGCACGCCAGCCTTCCCGCACGCCGTACGCGCCGCTCAAGCACCTTCCCCGTTTTATGCGTTTTCGTTAGCACCTTCGGGCACAATATAGGGTGCGGCAGCGCGAAGAGCCTGGTCATAGGCGGTAAGATAGTCGGTTCCTTCTTCCACATTCACGGTAAGAACGCCGCCGAACGTGTAATCGTTGTTATCCGTGAACACCATGCGCGGCGTATTTTGCTCAGGGTCAACAATAATGCCTGCGACCTGCTGTTTTACGGCCTCTAGAATTTCGTGCGTTACTGCATCTAAATCGCGCGAGGTGTTCCAAATGCGCAGCGAAACCTTAATGCGCGTAACGGGCGGCAGTTGCACCACCGCTTGAGAATTTATCAGAGAATTAGGAATAACAATGGTATCGCCCGCCATGGTGCGAATATGGGTGTAGCGCAGGTTCACATCGGTTACCACGCCGCGCTTGCCCGAAACTTCAATAAAATCGCCGGGTGTAACAATTCCCGTAAGCGAAACCTGCAAGCCTCCTACCAGATTAGATATGGTGTCTTGGCAACCCAGGGAAATGGCAATGCCACCAACGCCCAACGCGGTAATAGCGGCCGATAAATCAAAGTTAAAGCAGGTGGATAACATAATGGAACCGCCGCATATCCACACAAACACCCGCGCAAGATTGGTAAAAATTGAACTTGAGGGCAGCGGAGATCCATCGCGACTAAGCAGCTTATCCAGCACTTTGCGAACGAAATGTGCCGCAATAGCCGTGAGCAAAAGAATAAAAGCTGCTTTAGAAATAATTTCACCGGTACTTTGAAAAAACGCATACGCGCTTTCAGTTGATATCTCCATGTTCACCAGCTTTCTTGCAAGCGTTTCGATGTTCTGTCACAGGTGTTTGGCGGGTGTTCTCTCAAGCGACTTGCGCTTGCGGGCGCTTACCAGGCAGCTTCCAAGCGCTTTACCACGAAGGCGGCTTGGTGGGAAAATTATCAAACGTTTGCCACAACACCACGTGCCCTGCCGCCCGTGTTTTGTTCATGTCAATAAGCCGCTGGTTAGACGAGCCGCAATACTTCAAGTCAAGCGAACGCTTTGCCTGGACAAACGGGCCATCTACCAGCACATCGGCATACTCCAGAAGGTGGTGAATAGCCTGCGCGCGCTCACTTGCTTCGGGCGCTTCGTCTGTCGTGCGCTCACCCGCAGCGCTTGCTTCGGGCGCTTCGCCTGTCGTGCGCTCACTTGCTTCGGGCGCTTCGCCTGTCGTGCGCTCGCCCGCTTCGAGCGCTTCGCCAACACCTGCAGCTTCCCCTGCCATGCGCAGCAAATCCTCGTACACGTAGCCCGTGTACACCCACACGTTAAGCCCCGCAGCTTTTACCTGCCGCGCAAGCTCTGCGCTTGCCGCGGGCTGCTCAAACGGATCCCCGCCCGAAAGCGTAACGCCGGTGGTAAGTTTATTGGCACGAATGCGCGCTACCAGCTGGTCAATGCACGTTTCTTCGCCCGCATCTGCCGGCCAGCTTTCCGGGTTATGACACCCCGGGCACTTGTGCGTGCAGCCCTGCACAAACACAGAAAAACGCATGCCCGGTCCATCCACAATAGAGTCACTTACCGTGCCAAATAAGCGTATGGTAGTAGGGGTAGGCATGCGTCCTTCGTTTCTGTTCGTTTTCGGTTCAAAGTTTCGTGGCACTTGCGCGCTCACCGTTTAGTACGCGCCAATAGCGCCCTAAATCTGGTGCTTCACGCGGTCGCGCTCTTCGGCACGCTTTGCATCGTTAAAGCGGTCAAGCGTACCTACCAAATATCCCGTAATGCGGCGGATGCGCTCAAATCCCACGTCGCCTTCGTCTTCGCGACGCCCACACTTGGGGCACGTGTCACCGATGATACCGTTATAACCGCAGATAGGGTCACGGTCTACCGGGTGGTTAATGGAGCCATAGCCAATGCCCGTTTCCTTCATGTGGCGAATAACCGCCTCAAACGCTTCCAGGTTCTTCGTGGGGTCGCCATCCATTTCCACATAGCTAATGTGACCGGCGTTCGTAAGCGCGTGGTACGGCGCCTCAAGTTCAATTTTGCGGAAGGCCTCAATATCAAAATACACCGGAATATGGAAGCTGTTCGTGTAATACTCACGGTCGGTCACGCCGGGGATAGAACCGTAGCGCGCGCGGTCCATGCGCACAAAACGGCCAGACAATCCTTCAGCCGGCGTTGCCAGAAGCGTGTAGTTCATATGCGTTTGCTGGGAAAGTTTGTCCAGGTAGGTGCGCATATGACCCACAATTTCCAAGCCCAGCTTTTGCGCCTCGGGCGATTCACCATGATGCACGCCAATAAGTGCCTTAAGCGTTTCTGCCAAACCAATGAAACCAACGGAAAGCGTGCCGTGCTTTAACACTTCGCGCACTTCATCGGTAGGTTTAAGCTTTTCGGAATCAATCCACACGCCCTGCCCCATCAAAAACGGCGAATTATACACATGCTTTTGCGCCTGAATTTCAAAACGCTCATTCAGCTGGTCAACGCATAAGTGCAGCTTGGAATCAAGCAGGTCAAAGAACAAATCAATGTCACCGTGTGAGCGAATGGCCAAACGCGGCAAGTTAATAGACGTAAAGCTCAAGTTACCGCGGCCAGGCGTTACCTCGCGCTCGGGGTCATACACGTTGCCCATAACGCGCGTGCGGCAGCCCATGTACGAAATCTCGGTTTCCGGCGTGCCCTTGTAATATGGCAGGTTAAACGGCGCATCCTGGAAGCTGAAGTTCGGGAACAAACGCTTTGCCGAGCAACGAATAGCCAGCTTGAACAAATCGTAGTTCGGGTCTTCCGGATTGTAGTTAATGCCTTCCTTCACGCGGAAAATTTGCACGGGGAAGATTGCCGTTTCGCCTGAACCCAGGCCGTCTTCCGTGGCAAGAAGCGTGTTTTTGATAACCATGCGGCCTTCAGGCGAGGTGTCCATGCCGTAGTTCACAGAAGAGAACGGGGTTTGGGCGCCAGCACGAGAATGCATGGTGTTCAGGTTGTGAATAAGCGCTTCCATGGCTTGGAACGTGGCGCGGTCGGTGTCGTTGTACGCGTTCTTTTCCGTATAGGCAAAAACGCGAGCCGCTACTTCTTCTGGCACCGTGGCGTTCAGCTTTTCCTCAAGCGCTGCACGATAAGCGGGGTCAAGATCAATGGAGGCTACCGCACCGGTTTCTTCCTCAATTTTTGCCAGCGTATCCTGCGCCCACGTGCGCGAATCTTCCACATTGCCCAAAAGGTCCATGGCTTCTGACAGGTGCTTTTTGAACTGCTTGCGATACGTTTTGCGCACACCATCGGCCAGGCCGTAGTCAAAGTCGCACACCGATTGCCCGCCGTGCTGGTCGTTTTGGTTGGACTGAATAGCAATGCAGGCAAGTGCGGCATATGAAGCAATGTCATTGGGCTCGCGCAAAACGCCGTGACCCGTTGAGAAGCCGCCCTTGAACAATTTGCGCAGCTCAATTTGGCAGCACGTGGTGGTTAGCGTGTAAAAGTCAAGGTCGTGAATGTGAATGTCGCCCTCGCTGTGAGCGCGCGCGAATTTAGGATCAAGAACGCACATTTCGTAGAACTGCTTGGCCGATTCTGAACCATACTTAAGCATGGTGCCCATGGCGGTGTCGGCATCGATGTTGGCGTTTTCGCGCTTCATGTCGGAATCCGACGCCTTGGAAAACGTGATGTCTTTGAGCGTTTGAATCAGGCGGCTGTTCACGTCGCGCACGCGGTTGCGCTCGGCGCGATACAAGATGTAGGCTTTGGCGGTTTGGGTGAAACCTTCTTCAATGAGCGTTTCTTCCACTAAATCTTGTACGCCTTCTACCGTGGGGGTTCCCTCAATGGCGCCCGACTCAATCTTTTCTACCACGCGCTCGGCAATGCCATCGGCAACGCCGCGAGACTGCATAGCTCCACTTGCGCGAAACGCCTTTTCAACTGCCTCGGCAATTTTTTCTTGATGAAAATCAACAGCACGGCCGTCGCGTTTAACGATGCTCATTACCATAGAAACCCCAATCCTTTCTTTGTTATGTTGTTCATAATCGCACAATAAAATGCCAGGTTGACATGAATGACCACCCTGACATATGAATAATGAATAAAGCTGAAAATTTGCGTTAAACCGAGTTTGCAACACAAGATATTGTGTTTGTCTCAGAATTTAATGTGTACATATAGTATCCCCTGAATTGCCTTTGTCAAGAGGGAATTTGGCAAAATGCACACAAGAAAGTGTGCGACCTGCCTTTATGAAGAAAAAATTTTTCATCACCTTTTCATCACCAAATTGTCTCCATAAACTCCATTATATTCACCATGTATTTTGTGGTATTTCTTATAGAGAAAAGTAGCACATGCCGCAGGCGCATAAAGCTTACCACCACGCGCATAAAGGAATGGTGTCATGCATCGTTTTGCAACAAGCGTTATACTGTGCCCCACTATGAACACTATGAATCCTATGAACAATACAGGCAGTATGAATAACACAGATTGCACGGGCAGCATGAACAATACGGACAACATGAACAACAGAGATTGCACGGGCAGCAGGAATAA
>CAVDDP010000050.1:0-6016 GCA_963607695.1 Hallerella sp. | reverse complement strand
TGGCGGAAAACGCCAAGATTGGGGGCGTTGCTTCGCCTGCAAACGCCAAGATTGGGGGCGTTGTGGTGGCGGAAAACGCCAAGGATGGCGCTGTTGGCGCTGTTGGCGCTGTTGCGATGGCGAAAAAGCCCAAAACAGGCGGCGCTTTTGGTGTCCCTAGTGCTTCCAGCACTTCCGTCACTTCGCGAACTTTTGGCTCCTCTGGCGCCACGAGCGCTCAAAGCATTGCGCGCATTGCGCTTACTATTGCCATTATGGCGGTTTCTGCCTGGGTTTCTATTCCGTTAGGCCCGGTGCCTTTTACGCTGCAATGCTTTGCGGTGGCTTTTGCGTTATGTGTGCTCCCTGCAAAAGAGTGTCTGTTTGCCGTGGGAGGCTACTTAGTCTTAGGCGCATTTGGCGTTCCGGTATTTTCAAGCATGCGCGGGGGAATTTCCGTTCTTGCGGGCGTGACGGGCGGTTTTTTATGGGGCTATTTCATTGGCGCCCTTGCGGGCTTGGCAGTGCTTTCGCTTTTTGCCAGGCTGGGTAAGAGCCGCAGCTTTCTAGCGTGCATTTGCGCGTGTTTCGCCTATTTGCTGTGCACCTATGTGTGCGGCACTGTTCAATTTATGGGTGTTGCGGGCGCATCGGTGCAGGTGGCGCTGGCGGCGTGCGTTCTTCCCTTTGTTGTTGTAGACTGCGTAAAACTGGTAGCGGCATGTATTACTGCTCGCGCCGTTGACCATGCTATAGGAATCAATCGCCTTCAAGGGCGCAAAGAGTGCTAGTTTGAAATTTTGCCTTGACGCCTTGATGTGCGCTAATGCAGTGGGCAGGGTGTACAAGAATTGCGATAGGCATAACTTTTCCCTTGTTGGGTGTACAAGAATTGCGATAGGCATAACTTTCTTCTTGCTGGCAGCACAAAATTGGCGCGAAATTCGCGTAAAACGGGTGTTTTTGGGGCTAAAACGCCAAAAATTGCACTTTTTAGTTATGCATATCGTTAATCTTGTACAGGTAAGCGCGCGGAAGTTATGCCTATCGTTAATCTTGTACAGGTAGTTTTCTTTAAAAGTAGCGTTCTAAAATAAACCGATAACTGGATATCGAATAAAACCGAAACCAAAGCAAATTCGTTCGAGTATCATAGGGCATGCGAACAGCGTAGCGGTATTTTCGTTGCGTTGCCCGCGTACGCACCGCTCGCGCACGCGCCGCCTGCGCCCGCACCTGCGCCCGCAGCAGCAACCGGAGCGTCGCCCGCACCCGCGCCGCTCGCACCCGCACCAGCGCCCGCACCGCTCGCGCACGCACCGCCCGCGCACGCGCCGCTCGCGCACGCACCTGCGCCCGCACCTGCGCCTGCCGTGTGCGTGCCGAACGTTTACGCGGCTTTAATAGATAACCAGACCTTAAGGATTCACCGTGCCAATTCGTATTCCAGACTTATTGCCTGCAACAGAAACACTTGAAAACGAAAACATCTTTGTTATGACGGAACACCGCGCTATGGCGCAGGATATCCGCCCCCTAAAAGTGCTTCTGTTGAATTTAATGCCCACAAAAATAGTTACGGAAACGCAAATTTTGCGCAAGCTGTCCAATACGCCGCTGCAAATTGAAATAGAACTTTTGCGCACCATAAGCCACGAGGCAAAAAACGTGTCTGAACAGCACCTAGAAACGTTCTACACCGATTTTGCTGCCGTTAAAAATAACCACTACGATGGCATGATTATCACCGGCGCGCCCGTGGAAAAGCTTGACTTTGAAGAAGTTGACTACTGGGATGAGCTGTGCGAAATAATGGCCTGGTCACAAACGCACGTTCACAGCACATTTCATATTTGCTGGGGCGCTCAGGCAGGCATTTTCTTCCATTACGGCGTTCCCAAACGCGAGCTTGCGCAAAAGCGCCTGGGCGTGTTTGAGCACAACGTGATAAAGCCAAACTCGCCGCTTATGCGCGGCTTTGACGACACGTTCATGGCGCCTCATTCGCGCTACACCGAGGTATCCGCGCAGGATATTGCAGAAAACCCCCAGCTTGAAATTTTGGCGCAAAGCAACGTGGCGGGCGTTTACCTGGCAAAAAGCGTTGATAGCCGCAACTTTTTTGTGTTCGGCCACCCCGAATACGACGCAGACACGCTTAAAAACGAGTACCTGCGCGATGCAGCAAGTGGCGTGAACACGGCGCTGCCGGAAAACTATTTCCCTCACAACGACCCTTCGCAGCAGCCCCATGCCACGTGGCGCGCCCACGCGCAGCTTTTATACACCAACTGGCTTAACTACTACGTGTACCAAACAACGCCGTATGACATAGACACCATTGGGGAATAGCAGAACCGCCTACCAAATGCCCAAAAGCAATTGCATACCCAGGCTAACGCATGCAATGGCAACCCAGCAACAGGCGCCAAGCACAATGGGCTTTGCCCCCGATTTAACAAGCCCAACTAAATCGGTGTTCAAGCCAATTGCCATCATGGCCATAACAATAAAGTACTTGGAGAGCGTTTTAAGCGGGCTAAACAGCGAGGCGTCTACTCCCGCAAGGCTGGCAACAGTGGTAATAACCGAGGCAACCACAAACCAAAAGATAAACATAGGAAAGGCGCGCTTCAAGCTGAAAGCATTTCCGCCTTCAGCTTCTTTACCTGCCGCTACTGCTGCTTTTGCTTCTTTGTGCGCTGTCCACAGCGCAAGCACCAGCGTGATAGGAATAATTGCCAGGGTACGCGTAAGCTTTACAATGGTGGCCTGGCTTAAGGTATCGGCCCCGGGGTGCATGTCGTCCCAGCTTGATGCGGCAGCCGTAACAGAAGACGTATCGTTTACCGCGGTTCCCGCAAAAAGCGCAAAGCCCTGGTCGGAAAGCCCCAGCCATGATCCCAAGGTGGGAAACACCAGTGCAGCAATCACGTTGAACAAAAACACCACCGAGATTGCCTGTGCAACCTCCTGGTCGCTTGCCTTCACAATGGGCGCGGTGGCGGCAATGGCGCTGCCTCCGCAAATGGAGCTTCCCACGCCAATAAGCACGGCGCTGTTCCCCGGCACTGAAAGCGCGCGATACAGCACGTAGCTCACGATAAGCGACGTAGCAATGGTAGAGCAAATAATGGGAAGAGACAGGCTTCCTACCTGCGCAATTTGCCCAAGGTTAAGCCCAAAGCCCAAAAGGATAACGGCATATTGCAGCACTTTTTTGCTGGTGAATTGAATGCCTTCGGCACAGGCGCCCTTCTTCTTCCAAAACAAGGTAATAATCATGCCCAGCAAAATGGCGAAAACAGGGCCGCCCACAATGGGGAAGAGGCTGCCTAAAATCCAGCAGGGAATGGCCAGCAGCGCGCAAATGCACACGCCTGCCGCGCGTTTCTTTATTTGTTCCATGAGGTGCTTCTTTCTATTGAGTTCTAATGAACCCCAGTGAGTTCTTAGGTGCTTTTGTTGCCGTACGTAATGTTGTGCTTATTGTTCGCCCCCGATTCTACTCTTGCTGCAAAAGAAAACGGTGGCGAAAGGTGCAATCATTACGCATTTGGCGTCAAAGGGTTTTGGTTTAGGTAAAGCGGCAATTCGCGAGCAAAAATTCCCCTTGAAAGAGTACTATATACAGGAACTCAAATAACGCTCAAACAAACATCATTTCAAGGAGAAGCTCATGAATATTCCAGCACCCATTAGCGTGCGCGAAGCGCGCGAACTTATTCGCAACAACGTGGCGGCTGGCCGCGTGGTAACGGTAGCGCCCGACGAAGCCGCAGGTCACGTGCTTGCGCATGACCTTTTTTCCGACATAGACGTAACGCCCTTTGACGATAGCGCCATGGACGGTTTTTGCATGCGCGCGGAAGACCTTGCCGCTGCCAGCGAAAGCGCGCCTGTAACGCTTACCTGCGTTGCTCACATTGGTGCCGGCTCTTATTACGACCAGGAAATTTTGCCTGGTCAGTGCGCGCGCATTATGACCGGCGCACCTGTGCCGGCGGGTGCCAACACCGTGGTAAAAATAGAGATTGTTACGTTTGAGGGGCAAGGCAGCGTGGGAGACGCCATTACGTTTACCGCCCCTTCGAAAGAGGGCAACAACATTCGTAAAGCAGGCGAAGAAGCCAAGCGCGGCGAATGTGTTTTGAAAGCAGGAACGGTAATTACTCCTGCTGGAGCTGGGCTTTTGGCCTCTACCGGCAACCTGGAAGTGCCGGTATACGCCGCGCCTAAAGTGGGTATTATCACCATTGGCAGCGAACTGGTAGATGCAAGCGAAGTTCCCGGGCCGGGAAAAATTCGCGACAGCAACGTGTACTCTATCAGCGCTTATGTGCGTGCAGCGGGCGATGTGCCACACGTGTACCCGCGCGTGAGCGACAACGAGGCTCAAATTGAACAGGCGCTTTCCCGCGCTGCACAGGAATGTGACATGGTGGTTTCTACGGGCGGCGCCTGCGCGGGCGACTTTGACTTTACGCCTGCCATTTTGGATCGCCTGGGCAAGATTCACTTTGTGCGTGTGGACATGAAGCCTGGTAAAAGCCAACCTTTTGGCGAAATTAACGGCACGCCCGTTTTTGTGCTTTCGGGCAACCCGGGGGCAAGCGCCATGGGCTTTGAGATTTTCGTGCGCCCCGCCTTGCGCCTGTTGCAGGGCTATACCACCATCGACCACCCCACCGTTATGGCAAAACTTGCCAGCGACACCAAGAAAAAAGACACGCGCTTGTTCTTTAACCGCGGGCTCATTCAGAAAAATGAGCAAGGGGAATACGTTGCGCGCATGTGCAAAAATCAATCGAGCGGCTTATACGGCTCGCTCCAGGAAGCCGATTGCCTGGTTATTTTGCCTGAAGGAAGCGGCCTTATTTCTGCGGGAACGCCGGTCATGTGCGTGTTGAATCGCATTGAGGAGGGCACGCTTCTGTAGTTGTTTGCGGGGGGAAGCATCAAAAAATTCAACCTTTTTGCACATTTATTCTTGAAATTATACAAAAGGAGCAATAACCTTTAGCAAGTACCATTCTGGGGCGCAAATGTGTGTTTCAAGACGGCGCCTTAGAGAAAGTAAAAAAATGAAAGGGGTAATAATGAAAAAATTTACCAAGATTGCTGGCGTTGCCATTGCAACGTTTGCATTGGTAAGCGGATTAGCTCTTGCAGGCTGCTCTTCATCAAGCTCTTCAAGCGCTTCAACTTCTGCTTCCGCTTCCGCATCGGCTTCAGCTTCTGCTGAGCAAGTACAACTGCAAATCTTTGCTGCAAACTCTTTGCAGAAGGCTTTGCCCGAGGTTCAGGCGCTTTACACTCAAGCTAACCCGAACGTTACGTTTGCCGACACCCAGTTTGAGGCTTCGGGCACCTTGGTTACCAAGCTTGCCGACGCTCCTGCTTCTGCCGACATTTTGATTTGCGCTTCCAAGGCAACCATGGACAACGCCGAGAAGAACGGTTCTATTGATACCGCAACTCGTACCGATATGTTCAAGAATGACCTGGTTATTTGCGTAAAGTCTGGCTCTGACATCAAGATTTCTTCTTTGGAAGACCTGAAGTCTGACGCCATTACTTCTATTGCTATTGGCGACCCGAATGTTGTTCCTGCTGGCAAGTATGCTTTGCAGTGCCTGGAGAGCGCCGGTTTGGCAACCTATGAAACTGCTGAAGATGGCACCATTCAAAACATTGTGTGGGACGAAAGCATTGCAAGCAAGATGAATGCTGGCGCCGACAAAGTAGGTACCGTTGCTAAGTACGTTTCTGGTGGTGAGTGCGAAGTTGGCTTTGTGTACACTTCTGACATCTATCGTTACGATGGCGTTGAAGTTGCTTACACCACTCCTGCCGATTCCCACAAGAACATCCTTTACCCCGGTGCTGTTGTTTCTGGCGTAAAGAATGCTACCGTTGCTGCTGACTTCTTGAACTTCTGCTCCACCAACGCAGAGGCTTTGAAGATCTTCCAGAAGTACGGATTTGAGCTTGCCTAATTAATTGCGCCGTTCTGCCGAACGGCGCAATTACTCGA
>CAVDDP010000049.1:0-4862 GCA_963607695.1 Hallerella sp. | reverse complement strand
GCCCGCGTCTGCCTCGCCCGCAGCACCCGTGCCGCCCGCGTCTGCCTCGTCTGCCTCGCCCGCGTCTGCCTCGCCCGCAGCGTCCGTGCCGCCCGAGGCGCCCGAGCCAGCCTCACCCGCACCCGACGCGCCCGTTTCCGGTTCCAAGGCAACGGCTTCCCCACCATTTTGCGCATCGGTAGCCTCGGCAAACAGTGCCTTGCAATACAAAACGGGCAGGTAGTTGCCGCAGTTGCTGTTTTCCAAAAACTGCAATTCGCTTTCGGCCTGCTCAAGAGCACCATTGCGCAGCAAAATGCGAAGCCGCAGCACATAAACCGAAAGATCGCTTTTTTCCAGCCCCAGCGCGTAGTTCACGTGGTAGAACGCGTCACGGTCGTTGTGCATTTCAAAGTAAAATTGCGCCAGCAAAAAATGCGCATGATAAGCGCCCGGCATCACTTCTATCAGGCGGCTTGCTGCCTCTGCCGCCTCTGACCAGCGGTTTAGCGAGCCCATTACGCGCGCATAATGCGTTAGACGCTCGGGGTTATCAGGATCAAGCTCGGCCGCTTCTTCATAGTAATGCATGGCACTGGCAATATCTTCTTGCGCATACAGGCAATCACCACAACGGCAAATCATCTCGGCCAGGCGGGCGCGACGCTTCTCCGTGCGAACCGTGCCATCGGGCTGCATGGCGCGCACAATGCCTACCAGCACTTTTGAGTGCTCAAACGCCTTCTCATACTGCTCTGTTGCCAAATAAACCTGCGACGACAAGTTGTAATACTCGTAGCCCTCTATGTTTTCGCGGTCTATGCGCTCCATAAGCTCCAGCGATTCCTGGTCGCGCTCGTTTTGCAAGTAGCACCACGACAGCTCAAACAGCAGCCTGTCACTGCAATCGCCCTGTTCAAGGCGCTGTTCGTATTCTTCTATAAGAATGTCATTCCACTCTTTGCGAAGAAAGCTAAGCTCTTGAATTTCTTTTTGGTCGCCGCCCGCTGCATGCATTAAATCGCCCAAAAGCTCAATGGCTTCAGGATATTGCTTCTGACCAGCCAAAGCTTGCGCCAAAAGCCACGTTAAGCGACGGTCGGTTCTGTTGTGCTCCAAAAGCTCACGCACAATTTCTTCCGTTTGAGGCCACGCTTCTTTATCGGCGTACGCTTCTGCAAGCTCTTCTTTAAGGTGCGTATCCTGCGGATACTGCTGCGAAAGCGCCAAAAGCCTAATGATTCCCAGCCCATCGCCTTGCGCTACCATGTGATGATACCGCAGCGCATCACCATAAGGGTGATGCTCGGAAAGTTCATCCATTTGATCCAAAAACTGGCTTGCGTGCTCCCACTCGCTGTGGCTTGCTTGTATAAATAAGTCCAGGTAAGCATCGCATTCGCTGGCATTTTCGCCCGGGTAAAACAAGCTAAGCGGCAGCACGGAAGGATACTGCGCACCCTCTATAAGCAGGCGGTCTACAAACGTGCGCGGATACGTTTCGTACAGCTCTTCGCGGCGTTGCGACCACTTGAATGTGTTTTCAAGAACCTGCCACACCTCTTGCGAAAGGTTGCCCGTGTGTAGCAAAAAGAGCAGCAACATCTCTTCAATTGCGGGCCTGGAATCAAGCGCCATCACAATGTCTTGCGAAAGCAGCGCACGCCACACGTTGGGGTCAATGCGCTGCTGAAAGTTGTCGTACACGGCGGCAACTTGCTCCATCCATTGCAGCTCAGGGGTGGTGGCGTGGGCGGCGGCAGCTGCAGCGGATGAAAAAGGGGAAGACGTTGCGCCCGCAGCGGGCGATTCACCTGCGGCGTTTGCGGCGGTGGCGCCCGTGCTAGTGGCGGCAGCAGCAGCGCCCGTGCTGGCGCCGGTGGCGGTGGCGCCCGTGCTGGTGCCGGCAGCTCCCGTGCCGCCGGCGGCAGCGGTGCCCGTGCTGGCGCCGGCAGCTTCCCCAGCGCCCACAGCGCCAGCGGCTTCCCCAACACCCGCACCGCCAACGGCTTCTCCACCGGCAGCTGCAGCACCTGCAGCGCCCGTACCCGCAGCGCCAACGGCTTCCCCTGCTTTTTCTGCCCGGGCCGCCAGTGCAAGAGCCTGCTCATACGCCGCACGAAGCTCCTGGAACTCCCGGGGTTTGTCCTCGGGGTTGGTATGCATGAGCTGCGTGCGATACGCCCTGGTTATGGCGCGCTTATCGGTTGTGGGCTCAATGCCTAACGGTTCCCAATCCATATGCCACTCCCTTTTTGCTTATGCACCGCGTATTATTTCGGACTATCATACTATAAGAGAACATATCACAGCACGCCTGCGCACTACTTCCCCAGAGTAAACCTGTGCATTCATATTGGCGTGGCTGGCTCGTGCTTTTGACTTTTTTCTGAAAAATTGACAAAAAAAGCGAGTAGTTGAGATTTCAAAGCTTTTCAAAAACTTGCGACCTGGTGAAATGTTAACGGCAGTGCAAAAATCATATGCCCGAAGTACGCGAACTTTGCACTACAATCTCAACAACTTAACTTTTCTGTCACTTTTCTCGAAATATCTCAAAAGTTGGGGAAGATAAAGCTACCCCAGCCCGCACAAAAGCCCCACGCAGCGCACCAAAAACGCAACAATCCACGCAATCACGCACTGGCCGCACACAATACCCAGCGCCCAGCGCCAACCCAACTCGCGGTTGATGCTGGCAATTGCCGCCACGCACGGCGTGTACAACAGGCAAAACACCAGCAAGCACGCGCCCGCCAGGGGCGTAAATGCCGCAGCAAGCGCCGCCTGCGAGCCACCATACAAAACCGTCATGGTTGCCACAACGCTTTCCTTGGCTATAAAGCCCGAAACAAGCGAGGTTCCAATGCGCCAATCGCCCAGCCCAAGCGGTGCCAGAACCGGCGAGAGCAAGCCTGCTATCTGGGCTAACATGCTGTCTGCGGAGTCTTCCACCACATTCAAGCCAAAGCCAAAGGTTTGCAGGAACCAAATAATCAACACTGCAAGCAGAATAATAGTAAACGCACGGTGCAAAAAGTCGCTGGATTTATCCCACATAAGGTGCGCCACATTTTTGGCAGCCGGCATGCGATAGTTCGGAAGCTCCATAACAAAGGGAACCGCCTGGCCGCGAAGCACGAATTTCTTCAGCACAAACGCCACCAGAATGCCTGTTAGAACACCCAAAACATAAAGCAGCGCCACCACAAGCCCTGCCTGCTGCGGGAAAAACGCTTCGCCTAAAAACACGTAAATGGGAAGTTTTGCCGAGCAACTCATAAACGGCGTTAAGATAATAGTAAGCTTGCGGTCACGCTCGGAAGGTAAGGTGCGCGTTGCCATAACGCTTGGCACGCTGCAGCCAAAGCCAATGAGCATAGGAACAATACTTCTGCCCGATAACCCCAGCTTGCGCAGGGGTTTGTCCATAACAAAAGCCACGCGCGCCAAATAGCCGCTGTCTTCAAGAAGTGACAAAAAGAAAAACAGCACGGCAATAATGGGGATAAACGACAAAATGCTTCCCACGCCGCCAAACAGGCCGTCAATCACAAACGATTGCAGCACTTCGTTCACCTGCGCGCCCTGCATGGCAGTAGCGCACATATCGCCCAGCGCATCAATGCCGGTTGCCAACAAATCTTGCAAAAAGGCACCAATTACCTCAAAGGTAAGGAAAAACATGGCAATCATAATAAGCAAAAACGCAGGAATTGCCGTAAAACGCCCGGTCAGAATGCGATCTATCTTTTGGCTGCGCGCATGCTCGCGGCTTTCGTGCGGCTTAACCACCGTAAGCCCACACACGCGCTCAATAAACGAGAAACGCATGGTAGCCAGGGCAGCCGCGCGGTCTAGGTGGCTTTCCGCCTCCATTTGCAAAACAAGATGCTCAATGGTTTCCTGTTCGTTTTCGTCTAGGTACAGCGCACGCATAACCAGCGGGTCGCCCTCCGCAAGTTTCGATGCCGCAAAACGCACGGGAATTTTCGCCTTGTGAGCGTGATCCTCAATCAGGTGCATAATACCGTGCAGGCAGCGATGAATGGCACCGCCGTTTTCCGCAGCGTCACAAAAATCTTGCTTCTTGGGGGCCTCGCCGTAATACGCCACGTGCATGGCATGTTGCACCAGCTCTTCAATGCCTTCGCCCCGAGCAGCGCTAATAGGAACAACGGGAATGCCCAGCTGCGCTTCAAGCTCATTCACCAGCACCGAGCCGCCGTTGGCACTTACTTCATCCATCATGTTCAGCGCCAAAACCATAGGAATTCCCAGTTCAAGAAGCTGCATGGTAAGGTACAAGTTGCGCTCAATGTTGTTGGCATCCACAATGTTGATAATGCCGCACGGGTTTTCTTCCAGTACAAACTGCCGCGTGATAATTTCCTCGGCCGTGTACGGGCTCATGGAATAAATGCCCGGCAGGTCCACCACCAGCGTATTTTCATGCCCCAAAAGCGGGCCTTCTTTGCGGTCAACGGTAACGCCGGGGAAGTTGCCCACGTGCTGATTTGAGCCGGTAAGCTGATTGAACAGCGTTGTTTTACCGCAGTTCTGGTTTCCCACCAGGGCAAAGGTAAGCTTTTTGTCTAAAGGAAGCGGGTCTTCGGTAGAAGAATCGTGATAGCGGCCACCCTCGCCAAGGCCAGGGTGCTCAACCTCGTGCGGGTGCCCACCAGGGAAAATGCCGTGCTGCTGCGGCGCGCCCGCGTTGCGCTGCGGCGTGGTTGCGCGCGCAATTTCGTCGTCGATAACGTCGCACACCGTAATGCGCGCAGCATCTTCACGGCGCAGCGTAAGCTCATACCCATGAATGCGCACCTGAACAGGGTCTCCCATGGGGGCATATTTCACCATGGTCACGTTTGCATTAGGAA
>CAVDDP010000048.1:0-5539 GCA_963607695.1 Hallerella sp. | reverse complement strand
CACCCGTCGTTGCACCGCCCTGCGCGTCGCCGCCCTGTGCGTCGCCACACCCGCCGCCGCGCCGTCGCGCAGGGCTTTCCGCGCCACAGCACTACGCCCGCTTTACCGTTTTGCAACACCCCGCCTTATAGGGGAATTAAAGCGTATAATCGGGGAAGCCGTCTTTTTAAAAGGCAGGCAAACAACCGTGAAGGTTGCAAATAACCGTGAAAGCGGCATTCAACCGCGAAAGCGGCAAAACAGCAAACACAACAGCAAAGAAAGGTGTGTTCCCTATGGAAAAAGAGCTTTTTGATTACGTTTCACAGCGCGCAAACATTTTGGCGGTATCCGATTTAAGCACGCAGGTTACCAAAGACGCCGCCAGCGCCTGGTTAGCAGCGGTTGCTGCCGATAACAGCGATGCTGCAGTGGAAGAAGCCACCACGAAAATGCTGGACATTCTGGATGGCCGCCCCACCACCATCGATGGCCTGATTGCCTTTTTACAAGGCCCTGCAAAAGAGCATTTTGGCGAAGAAGGCGCCGCTGCAGCCCTTGCCGAGCAGCTCAAGCGTAAAGAGCAAGGCGCAAAGTACTGCAATTGCGAAGCATGCGCTGCCGCATCGGAGCTTTTGGCAAAGTTCGGCCGCACCGAGCTGTAAAGAGCCGCACCGAACTGTAAAGAGCCGCACTCGGCCGCACCGAGCTACAAAGGTGCAATGCAGTAAAGGTAACTAAAAGTAGTAAGGGGCGCGGTGCCAAATCCCGCCCCTTCATTTCACACTGGGAACATATGTCAATCACGCGAAGAACACTTCATTACTATTGGGCAGTAACGTGCAAACACAAAGGCTATTTCATTGGGCTTATCGTATGCACGTTTTCATACATTGCGCTTCTTTCTTATGCAAACCCGCTGGTCATGAGCATGATTGTAGATCGCGTGAGCGAAAGCCCCGTGCCGGCAGATCAGGTGCTGTACGTTTTTGCCCCGTATATTCTGGGGCTTTTGGCGGTAAATGTGGTGGGGCAGGGTGCAAGCAAACTGCAAGATTACATGCTTTTTAAGCTGGAAATTGCTGTTTCGTACGACCTTTCCACCATCTGTTTTGACGCTTTGTGTAACCAGTCCATGACCTTCCACTCCAACCGTTATGGCGGCACGCTGGTAAGCCAAACCAACAAGTTCACCAGCGCCTACAATCAAATAATCGAGAATATGAACTGGCCTTTTCTGGCAGTTTTCACTTCAATTGTTTCCACCTGTGTGGTGCTTATTCCCCGGGTGCCCCAGTATGTGGTGGTGCTGTTGGCGCTGCTGGTGGTGTACGCGGCTGTTTCCTACCTTATGTACAAGCGCATTTTGAACCTGAACGAACAGGCCTCGGGCGCGCAAAATCAGCTTTCGGGCGAGCTTTCCGATAGTGTGGCAAACATTTTGGCAGTAAAAACCTATGGTCGCGAAGATTACGAGCGGGGGCTTTTTGACGCGGCGAATAAAGAAGTGGTGGCGCGCGATACCAAACGCATGACTGCTTCGCTTATTCGCGGTGTGGTTACGGCGCTTATCACCGTTGTTATTATGGCGGTAGCCGCCGTGTTTATAGCGGGCGGCAACGCGTGGTTTGGCATTACCCCCGGTACCCTGGTGGTTATGTTTACGTACACGTACAATTTAACGAACCAGTTCAACTTTATTAACGCTGGCCTGCAACGGTTCAATCGTGCTTTTGGTGATGCCAGCGGCATGACGGCAGTTTTGGATGAGCCACGCCTGGTGGCCGACATTCCGGGTGCTGCGTCGCTGGTGGTTCGCCAGGGCAGCATCTCCTTTGAAAACGTGGGTTTCCGCTACACCGATGGCGGTACGGAAACCACCGTATTCAACAACTTTAACCTTCACATTCCTGCTGGTCAACGCGTTGGCTTAGTAGGTATGAGCGGAAGCGGAAAAACCACCCTTACCAAGCTGCTGCTGCGCTTAAGCGATTTACAAAGCGGGCGCATTCTGGTAGACGGGCAAGACATTTCTCAGGTAAATCAGCAGTCGCTGCGCCGGCAAATTGCCTATGTTCCCCAGGAAGCGCTGCTTTTTCACCGCAGCGTGGCAGAAAATATTAGTTACGGCAAGCCGGATGCCACCCTAGAAGAGATTCGCGAAGCGGCGCGCCAGGCAAACGCCCTTGAGTTTATTGAGGCGCTTCCCCAGGGGTTTGATACCGAAGTGGGCGAGCGCGGCGTGAAACTTTCCGGTGGGCAACGCCAACGCATTGCAATAGCGCGCGCCCTTTTGGCGAACTGCCCTGTTCTGGTTTTGGATGAAGCAACAAGCGCTCTTGATTCTGAAAGCGAGGCGTTAGTGCAAGATGCGCTTGCCACTCTTATGCGCAATCGCACGTGCATTGTGGTGGCGCACCGGCTTTCCACCGTTGCCAGTTTGGACCGCATTGTGGTTCTTTCGAACGGATGCATTGTGGAAGACGGGCCTCATCACCAGCTTATCCAGGCAAAAGGCGAATACGCTCACTTGTGGGATAGACAAACGGGCGGCTATTTGCAGGCTTAACGCAGGTGGAATGCCTTTGCCTTCGCCGCAGTTGCTGCGCCGCCGCGCCGTAGCGCCGCCGCGCACAAACTGACTTTAAAACTTTGCACAAACTTGACATTTGACTTACAAGCTTCTTGCCTGCGCTTGCCATGATAGCGTCAGAAGATTTTAAGACGCATTCCAAAGGGTAGGTAAGGAAAAATCATGGCTCTTGAGTTTACAACGGTAATTGCTGCTATTGTGGCAAACCCCATTCTTCTTTTAATCATTGCTTTGTGCTTGGGCGCCACCATGGTAAATGGTGCAACCGATGCCCCCAACGCTATTGCCACCGTGGTGGGTACCCGTTCTATGAAGCCAACGCCCGCCATTATTATGGCTGCTATCTGCAACTTTATTGGCTTGGTGGGAATTACTGCCATTAGCACGGCGGTTGCAGGCACCATTTTTGGCATGGTGGATTTTGGCGGCGATAACCATGCTGCACTGGTTGCGCTGGCTGCTGCTATGGTTGCCATTATTGTGTGGGGCGTTGCTGCCTGGGCGCTGGGCATTCCAACCAGCCAAAGCCATTCGCTTATTGCGGGCATTACGGGTGCTGCCATTGCGCTGCAAGGTGGTTTGGGTGGCATCAACGGCGCAGAGTGGATAAAAGTAATTTATGGCCTGGTCATAAGCACCTGCTTAGGGTTTGGAAGCGGTTGGCTTTTCGCGCGCCTTATCAAGATCTTTTGCGCGGGTATGAACCGCATTAAAGCAAACCGGTTTTTCCACTGGGCTCAAATTATTGCCGGCGCGGGTGTTGCCGTTTTGCATGGCGCACAAGATGGCCAAAAATTCTTAAGCTTGTGCATGCTAGGCGTAATGCTTGGTGTGTATGGCAGTGCCGATTTTTCAAGTTTCCCCTTGTGGATGGTCATAATGGTAAGTCTTGCCATGAGTTTAGGCACCGCAATTGGCGGGCGCAAAATTATTAAAAGCGTTGGCATGAGCATGGTGAAAATGGAGTACTACCAGGGCTTTGCGGCGTGTTTGTCTGCTTGCTTTTGCATTGGCCTGGCAACGTTTACCGGTATGCCGGTTTCTACCACGCACACCAAAACAACGGCAATCATGGGTGTAGGGGCAGAAAAACGCCTGCGCGCCGTAAAGTGGAATTTAGCGGGAACTATGGTTCTAACCTGGGTCTTAACATTTCCGGGCTGCGGGCTTTTGGCATGGGCGTTCACCCATTTGTTCCTGATGATACTGTAGCGGCAATGCGGTAGTGCCTGTGCTATCAGGGCGTGTGCTACCAACCCAGCGCGTCAACAGCTTTCTTCCTTGCAGAACAGCGCGTCAACAGCTTCCCCTGCAAAACTAGTACAAAATGAAAACCCTAAGAAGAGATACCGAAAAGATTATGGAAAAGCAAAACAATTTTGATTACTTTGATGCCTTTGAACAGCAATTATCTTATGCCGAAGAAATGACGCTTAACCTGCGCAGTGCTCTTGCGGCGGGCGAGTGGGGAACGCTTGAGCTTAGTCAGTCGCTTCACACTATGGAAAACGATGCCGATCATGTGAATCATTTGATTCTTTCTCATCTTGCTACCGATTTTGTTACGCCTTTTGATCGCATTAGCATGACCAACCTTGCCCATGCGTTCGATGACGTGTGCGATGCTGTTGAAGAAATTGCCATCAAAGCGTATTTGTTCAATATTTCAAGCGATACGTTTGCAATTCCCCAGGGAACAGAATGTATGTCGCTCATGGCAAATGCGTGTTTGGAGCTGAAAGTTGCGGGCGGGTTTATTTCTTCGTGCAAGCATCATCAAAAAGAGATTCAAAAGCATTTGGTGGCGGTGCAAACCTGCGAAAGCGAGTGTGACGCGCTTTATATTTCCGCAGTTCATAGCCTGTATGTTAACAAGGATATGAACCCTGAGCAGCGCCGCATTGTTCATGCGCTTATGGATTGTATGGAAGAAGCCATGGACGCGCTTGAGCACGCTGCAGAATGCGTGAACACGCTTGCCACCGAGTGCGCCTAGGTGAGTTGCATGGTTACGGTACTACCCAATCTTTTTGCCGGCGCTTCCTCTGCTGTGCCCGCCGCGCCTGCCGCTTCCTCTGCTGTGCCCGCCGCGCCTGCCGCTTCTGGTGTTGCTTCCCCTTCCGCCTCCTCTGCACCACCGAGTGCGCCCGTTGCACCTTCCGCTTCTGCCTCTCACGCAAGCGCATCTAGCGCCTCAAGCGGCGAAACCGATTATTTTTCGAAATACTTGGGCGCTATGCACGCGCGGCAGGGTACAATGAACACCATGATTTACTACATTGAAGATGAGACAAACATTCGCGAGCTGGTTTTGTACGCCTTAAAGCAGGCGGGCATTGAGGCGCGCGGCTTTGCGCAGGCAGAGCCGTTTTGGCATGCGTGCAACGAACATATGCCCGACCTGGTGCTTCTTGACATCATGCTTCCGGGCGACGACGGCATGGCTATTCTTGCAAAAATCCGCCGTGATGCGCGCTTTGCCAACGTTCCCGTAATGATGCTTACCGCAAAAGGTGCGGAATACGACAAAGTGCTGGGGCTTGATGCCGGCGCCGATGATTATCTGGCAAAGCCGTTTGGCATGATGGAGCTGGTAAGCAGGGTGAACGCTTTATTGCGCCGGTCTGCTCATTGGGCAGAAAAAGTGGTTGACGATGCTCTGACCTGCGGCGTTATTTCCTTGAGCCCTTCGGCGCACGAGGTTCGCGTGAATGGTGTTGTTCTTGAGCTAACGCTTAAAGAGTTTGAACTTTTACAAAAGTTGCTCAAAGAGCGCGGTCATGCGCTTTCGCGTTCTCAGCTTTTGGAAGACGTATGGGGCGTTACCTTTGTGGGCGAAACGCGCACGGTTGACACGCACGTTCAAACGCTTCGCAAAAAACTGAACGATGCGTGCCCTGGAGCAGGCGATATCGTGCAAACGGTGCGCGGCGTGGGGTATCGCGCGAAAGCCGTTGAGTAACATGT
>CAVDDP010000047.1:0-2769 GCA_963607695.1 Hallerella sp. | reverse complement strand
ACGCTGCACATTCTTCGGGTTTAGGGAATGCGGAAGTTACCGGGCGCATCCTGCGTGAGCATGTGGCAAACGTGGCGCGCGTGGCAAGCCTTGGCGGGCTTATTGCCCTGGGAAGCGATGCGGGTTCAGGTGGAGTTGTGCACGTGCAGGGCGCGCTGCGCGAGCGTGAGCTGTTGGGGCTTGGCGAAGAAGTGCTGCAACGGGGCAACGCAGCACTTATGCAGCGTTTTTCAGCGTAGTTGAACAGGGTTGAACAGGTGGCGGGTTGAACAGGCGCCGGCTTGGCACGTGGCGCCAACGGCTTCCCCTTGCGCTTCCCTTCCCCTTCCCCTTGTTTTTCTGTGAAACAACAACCCGTAACCTTTGTTTTTTGGTTATTCCGTAGCTTAAAAACAAAATAGGGCGCTATGGGCGTATAATCAACCGATATGTATTTTTGCGCAAAACAGTGCAAGGCGGCGCGGCAGGAGCTGCGGGCGTGCGCATTGTTTGTTTTGAAAAGTGAATTTCCCACAACGGTAAAGGGGATCGTAGTATGAAAGAACTAAGCATTGGTGGCATGAGCATTGCACCAGGCGTTGTTGAGACCATTATTTCTGTTGCCATGAGCGAAGTTGAAGGCGTAACGGCTGTTGGCATGACGGCGGTAAATGGCCTGGTGGCAACCATTTCAGGCAAGGGAAGCGCCCAGGGCATTGACGTTGATGTGAACGAAGCGGGCGAGCTTACCGTTGATATTCACGTAGAGGTTGCGTACGGAAAGCCGCTTCCGGAAATTGCTGCGAGCATTCGCCAGGCGGTTTATGATGCGGTGACCTCGCAAATTGGCATTCCTGTGGGCAAAGTTGACGTGTACGTTGACGGCGTTCAGTTCAAAAACTAACCACGCAGCTTGTTGCGTTTAATTGGTAGTATCTATAAAGGAACAACGAGTTACATGGTAAAGAGTCATCCAAAATCGTGGTCGCGCCGCGCCGCTTTGCAGGTGCTGTATTCGGCTGAAATTACCAATACGGCAGTTTCAGAGTTGCTGGCAAAAGATTGTGCTGTGGTGCTTGAGAGTGAAGAGCAAGAGCTGGCATGCCCCGATGCGTATGCTATTTCGTTGCTGAATGGTGTGGAAGCGCACAAGGAAGAAATTGACCAAATGGTTGATTCTTCTTCGGACAACTGGGCGATAAGCCGTATGCCTATTATGGACCGCTCCATTTTGCGCATTGCGGTTTACGAAATGATGTTTGAGAGCAGCCTTTCGCTTTCTGTTTCTATTGACGAGGCTGTTGAGTTGGCTAAAAAATATGGTGGCGAAGACGAGTCGCATCGTTTTGTGAATGGCGTTTTGGGGCAAATTGCGAAGCGCCTTGAAGGCGAAGCTGCTGGCGAAGCTGCTGGTGCTGGCGATGGCGCTGGTGTCGAAGGCGATGCTACTGGCGCTGCGGGCGCTACGGACAACGCTGATGTTGCGCGCGCGGGCGAGGGTACCGCCGGTGCGGCATTGGAAGCGCTTGAGGATTAAACCATGAAGCCAGCCAATTCATACGAAACGTTTTCTGAGATTAAAGAGCGCCTTGATTGGATAGTCAATCAGGTATCTAACGATGACCTGCCTCTTGACCAGGCACTTTCGTATTATGAAGAGGCAGTAAAGCTGGGCACGCGCGTGAGCACCCTTATTGAAGATGCTCAGGGCGAAGAAGAAGAGCTGCAAGGTGCAGATAACGCTGAGGTTGCTGAATCTTCCGCAACCCCTGAATCTTCCGCAACTTCTGAAGCAGCCGAATCCACCGAAGCCTCCGCAGTATCCGAAACTTCCGAAGCAGCGGAGGCTTCCGAAACCTTAGAACCTGCGGAAACTTCAGAAGCCCCTTCTAAGGAGCAATAAGGCTTATGGCGCAAGACAGACTTTTAGATGCCATTGATAGCCCTGCTGCTTTAAAGCTTCTCTCAAATGATGAGCTTGAGATTCTTGCGGATGAACTGCGCGAACAAATTATTGCAACCACAGCGCTTACGGGGGGTCACGTTGCCTCTTCCTTAGGCGCTGTTGATATTATTGTGGCATGCCACAGCGTTTTGGATTGCCCCAAAGATAAGCTTATTTTCGATGTGGGGCACCAGGCGTATGCGCACAAGCTTTTAACGGGGCGCCGCGATGCTTTTGCAACTCAGCGCACCTTTGGCGGCATTTCGGGGTTTCCTAAGCCCAGCGAAAGCGAATACGATGTGCATCCTTCCGGGCATGCTTCCGATTCGCTTTCTATTGCACTTGGCCTTGCCAAGGCGCGCGATTTAACGGGCGGCGACGAAAAAATTATTGCCATAATTGGCGACGCTGCCATTGCGGGCGGCATGGCTTTTGAGGCGCTTAACCACATTGGGCAGGCGCAAACGCCCATGGTTATTATCTTGAATGACAACGAGATGTCTATCTCGCATAATGTGGGCGCTCTTATGAAGCACTTTGGCGCCATGCGTTCCTCTGCGCAGTATCAGCAAACACGTGATTCCGTGCAAGATGCGCTGGAGCGCTCAGGCAATGCGGGGCGCGTTTTGGTGCACTTTGGGCGCACTATGAAAGACTCCATGAAGCAGTTTTTCCTTACCAGTTCTATGCTTTACGAGCAGTTGGGAATTCAATGCACCACACCTATCGATGGTCACAATATTCCCCTTTTGCGAGAGATTTTACAAACAGCGCTTTCTGCAAACGGCCCGGTTATTGTTCATGTGGTTACCAAAAAGGGCAAGGGGTACCTTCCTGCTGAAGAA
>CAVDDP010000046.1:0-6281 GCA_963607695.1 Hallerella sp. | reverse complement strand
TTCGTAAGATTTTCAAAAAGAAAGAGCGGGCATCGTGTTATGCGTTGCCCGCTTGTTTGCTTAAGGGGAAAAGCGGAATGTTCAGAAGTAAGAAAGCTATCAAGAAAATAGCCATGAGTTTGGCGGCGGTGCTGCTTGTTGCGGCATGTGTGCCCAGCGTTTCATGGGCCAGTTCATCTGATGCAAGCTATGAGGCTGCTTTTTTGGCAAGCGAGCAGCTTGGTTCAGATGAGGTGACAGCCGATATATCCGAGGATACAACCGCTATAGTCATGGGCTCCGATACCTTCGGCTTTTCCTCCTTTGAGCGCATGAACAAGGGAACGAACAGGGCATATTCCGGCAAATATTACGGGTACCGCTACCAAATGGCCTCCGAAGATGCATTTGCGGTGGTAAATGCAAACGGCTACAGCATTGTATACATTCCGGAATCACGCGTGAGCGCGCTGAATATTTCTTTGTCCGATGCGGCCTTCCAAGAGCAATTCATAAGCACGCTTCAAACCATAGACAACGCTGCTTCAAACGGCGGCACGCGCTTCAACTCGCTTGAGAACAAGGTGTATTTCACCAGCGCTTCGCAAGTTGAAATGGGCGGATACACCTATTCGTTTGGGGTAGAAGTTGAAGAAGGCGTGTATTACGCAACCATCACGCAGGGCGATTCCGAAGATTGCAGCGCTGGCGGCTTATATGCGGAATCGGGCTTGATTCTTCCCGCTTCCGAAATATCCGTGGTAGGAGCCCCTACCGGCTTGGCGTGGGTGGCGCGCTTCTTGCAAGAGCTTGACTGGAGCCCGCTTTGGGTTTCGCTTCGCACCACGGGCGTTGCTATTATCATCATTTTCCTGCTGGGCCTTTTGGCGGCATGGCTTACCGTTAAAGTTTCTACCAGGCTTAAAGGCATTCTGGACACCATTTTTACCATTCCTATGGTTTTGGCTCCTACCGTTTGCGGCTTTTTGCTTTTGATGTTCTTTGGCGGCAATTCCGTTACCGGCCAGTGGCTTATCGACCACGGCATAGACATTGTGTTCACGTGGCCGGCAACCGTTATTGCCTGTTCTGTGGTGGGTTTCCCCATGATGTATCGCACGGTGCGCGGCGCGTTTGAGAACCTGGATGCCAACATGCTGGATGCTGCGCGCACGCTGGGCTGGAGCGAGAAACGCATTTTCGCGCGCATTATGGTGCCGCTGGCGTGGCCTTCTATTGCAGCAGGCACGGTGCTGGGCTTTGCCCGCGCCATGGGCGAATTCGGATGCACCTTGTTCTTTGCGGGCAACTACGCAGGCATTACGCAAACCATTCCGCTGGCTATTTACTACGATTGGATGGGCGGCGAAACCGACGCGGCAATCTTCTGGGTTATTGTGGTTATTCTGATATCGTTCTTGGTTATTTTGTTCATTAACGTGTACTCTTCGCGCACGCAAAAGTACTTAGCGCGGCCGGTGCAAAAGAAGAAAAAGGGGAAGAAGAAGGCGGCGGCTGGCGTTGGCGTGGCTGGCGCAGCGGCTTCTCCTGCTGAAATTGCCGAAGAGGCGGTAAGCGCCGCACGCACTGAAGAGCAAGCACAAGGGGGTGCGCGATGAGCGTAGTTGTTGATATTCGCAAGAAGCTGGCCACCTTTGACCTGGAGGTAAGCTTTGAGGTTGGCACGGAAACGCTGGGATTTTTGGGCGCCTCGGGCTGTGGTAAGTCCATGACGCTGCGCTGCATTGCCGGCGTTGAAACCCCCGATGAGGGCAAGATTATCGTAAACGGCACCACGTATTTTGATAGTGAAGCGCGCATTAATATGAGCCCGCAACGGCGTAAAACCGCGCTGCTGTTCCAAAACTATCAGCTGTTCCCGCACATGACGGTGGCAAAAAATATTGCGGCTGGCCTGGGCAAAGATGTTTCGGCGGAAGAGCGCAACCGTATTGTTGAGCGCGAGCTGGAGCGCTTCTCGTTGGCAGGGTTTGAAGACCGCTACCCCTTGCAGCTTTCGGGCGGGCAGCAGCAGCGTGTTGCGCTGGCGCGTATGCTGGCGGCACGACCTGCCATTTTGATGCTGGACGAACCGTTTAGCGCGTTGGATGCGCACTTGAAAGCGCAGCTTGAGCAAAGCATGCAGGCGCTTTTCGATAGCTTTGATGGCAGCATTATGTACGTAAGCCATGACATCGATGAGGCGTATCGCTTGTGTGACCGCATTGCCGTGGTGGATAACGGCAAAATTGTGTCTACGGGCACGCCGGCAGAAACGGTGGGGCGCCCCACCTCACTTGCCGCTATGAAGCTTTCGGGCTGCAAGAACATGACCAGCTGTGAAGCGCGTAATGCGCACACGGTATGGTGCCCGGAATGGGGCGTGGAGCTTCACGTGGATGAAGAAGTTCCGGAAAACGCCATTTACCTGGGTGTTCGTGCTTCGTACCTTCACCTTGCTACTGATAAATGCCCGCAAAATGTGTATCAGGCGCGCGCGTTGCACGTAAGCGACTCGCGCTTTGAGCACTGGGCAACGCTTGATTTTGTTACGGAAAAAGAGCCGCAACACCAGCGTGCCGAAGGCGCCTATCTGGAAAAGAGCTACTTGCAGTTAAAGCAGGACAAGCTGGCAAACACGGGTGAGCCGCTCATTCAAACGGGCGATGTAGTGAACGTGTGCATTCCCCCTGCGTCAATTTATACGGTAACGCATTAGTTTTTGATTCTTGTGGTTCTGCGGCGCCGCTGGCAACTTGTTGCTGGCGGCGTTTGACATTTTGCCGCAAAGCGGTGGGTTTACCGCACTCATGGCGCGCTTGTTGGTACAATCAGGAAAAAACGCAAAGTGAGAGCAGCGCGAAGACTGCGGCTGTTGCGACTGTTGCGATTGCGAAGGCTGCGACTGCGAAGCGGGTGACTGCGAAGCGGGTGACTGCAAGGCGGGCGGAAGCCGCGAAGCGGGCGGAAAAGAAAAAGGGCGGAAAGGGCACAATTGCCGTGAAACTAATACATTGTTCGGACATCCACCTGGATGCTCCTATGGATTCAACGCTGCCGGCGGAAAAGGCCGACCTGCGCAGGCGTGAATTGCTGGAAACGTTTTTGTCGCTTATCGATTACGCAAAGGCAAACGGCGTGCATGCGGTGCTTATTGCGGGCGACTTGTTCGATAACGTTCGTGTGAGCGCCACCACGCAAGATGTGGTGTATATGGCCATGAAAGAAGCCCCTGATGTGGACTTTCTTATTTTGCCGGGTAATCACGATGCGGCAAGTGCTGCTACGCTGGGGCATCATCTTTCGGAAAACGTGAAAATTTTTGGGAACGCATGGGAAAGCGTGCGCTACGGAAAGGTGGCCATAAGCGCCTGCGCCCCGGCACCGGAACATTGTGCCACGTTTTATCAGGGGCTTAACCTGGATAAAGAGCTTACCAACATAGTGATGCTGCACGGGCAGCTGGGCACGCTACCTGCTCCCGATATGATTGACGCAACGCAGCTGCGCGGGCGCGGCATTGATTACTTGGCGTTGGGTCATATTCATTCGTATGGCCAGCAAAAGCTTGATGCGCGCGGTGTGGCGGTTTATAGCGGGTGTTTGGAAGGCCGCGGTTTTGATGAGTGCGGCGAAAAGGGCTTCGTGGAACTTACCTGGGAAAATGGCGTTCTAAGCTGGGAGTTTGTTCCGTTTGCGCACCGCCGCTTTTATAGCGTTGGCGTGGATGTAAGCAACATCGACAACGTTTCTAACATGCTTGCTTGTGCGTGCGAAGAAGCGCGTGCGCAAGAAATTCCTGCCAGCGCCCTGGTGCGCTTTGAGCTTTTGGGCAGCTACTCCGTTGATGCGAATAAAGACATTGCCTATTTGGAATCACGCTTGAACCAAGATTTCTTCTTTGCGAAAGTGATTGACAAAACAACGCTTGACCTGGGAGAAGTTGATTTTACCTACGATCAATCGCTGCGCGGTGCCTTTGTGCGCACTGTTTTGGCGTCGGATGAATCAGAAGAAGAAAAGCAGCGCATCATTCAATGTGGCCTGCGTGCACTTCGCGGAGAGGATGTTTCGCTGTGAAATTAGTAAGTTGCGAAGTTGAAAACTTTGGGGGGCTTCACCAGCAAACATTTTCGTTTGACCAGGGGTTATCGGTAATTCAACAAGAAAACGGCTGGGGAAAAACAACGCTTGCTACCTTTATTCGCTGCATGTTGTATGGTATGCCGCGTGGCAACAGCAAAGATTTGGCGAAGGATTTGCGCCGCAAATATGCTCCGTGGCAGGGCGGCAACTATGGCGGGCAGCTGGTGATTTGCGTGGGCGCGGAAGAGGGCGCGGGCGACGCCGTGGGCAGTGCCGACGCAAGTGACGCCGTGGGCAGTGCTGGCGCAAGCGATGCCGCTGGCAAGAACGTAGCCGTACCCGCAAGCGCAACAGCGCCTTCGCCTTCCCAACAGCGCACCTACCGCATTGAGCGCAGCTTTGGGCGCACGCCAAAGGAAGACACGCTTGCTGTGTACGATCAAGATACCGGGCACCCCAGCACTGACCTGGGAGAAGTTCCCGGCATTACCCTTTTTGGCCTGGATGCCGATTCGTTTGAGCGCAGCGCATATCTTCCCCAAAACCGGCTGGCAGACACGCTTGCAACGGGAGACATTAAGGCAAAGCTGGGCAATTTGGTGGACAACACCAACAAAACGCGCAATTTTGAAACGGCTATGGAGGCACTGCGCAAAGCGCGTGCGCAGCGTATTCCGTACCGGGGGCAAAATGGCGACCATGCGCAGCTTACAGCAGCAATTACCCGGCTTAATGAAGAGATTGCTCAGCTTTCTACGCTTGAGCGCGAGCTTGCGCGTGTGCAAGACCGTGACCAGCGCTTACTTGAAAATATGGAGCAGCATCGTGCTTCGTTTGATGAAGCGCGCGTTAATGTTGCACAGGCATCAAAGGCGGCATCGCGCCGGGGGTTGGCGCTGGAGTGCAAACGTCTTGATGATGCGCGCACGCAGGCAAAGGCGCACTATGACGAGCAAGCCAAAGCGTGCACGGCGTACGTTTCTTCGCTTTCGTCTGGCACGCTTTCTGCAAGCCACGCGGCAAAAGCGCTTCCCCAAAAGGCGTTTCCCCAAAGCCATGAAATACACCAGGCGCTTGAAGCAAAAAAGTGCCTTGACCAGGCAACTCAGGCACAGCCCGCGCAAAACCATAAAAGCGCGTTTTTGGCGGGCGTTATGGTGGGCGTAGTGCTACTGCTGGCTGGCGCTGCCTTGGCGCTTCTTGACATTCTGGGAATCGTTCATGTTTTTGCAGGTCAGCTGTATGTGGGCGCTGCCCTTGTTGTGGTGGGCGTGGTTGCTGCCTTAAGCTGCGCGCTTAAGATGCGCACGTCAAAGCAGCCAGGCAGCGCTTTTCAAAAAACCCAGGTTGCATGTGAAACGCTGGACAATTTTTGCGCTACGTATCACCTGGACCCGGGCGCTTTAAGCCAGCAAAGTTTATGCGCGCTTTCTGAAAAAGTGAATGAGTTGCAACGGCTTCACCAGCAATTTATTATGGCTGAACAGGCGTTTAATCAGTTTGTGGAAGTGCACGGCATGTGCTCGTGGACGCACGCCGATGAGGAAAATTACCGTGCGCTTCAAGCGCAGGATTTTCAAGACCAACAAAAGCAGCTCTACGAAAGGCACGAGACGCTTTTGCAAGATCATGCGCGCGATGTGCAGCGTATTCAGGCACTTCAGGAAAAAATTCAACAGATTCCCCTGCTTAATGATGAGCTGCAAAAACTCACCGCTCAGCGCCGTGAAATGGAGAATGATGTTGCTACGTTCGACGCAACCATGACCTATCTGGAGCAGGCGAAAGAGCACATGTGTGAAAATTATGCGGGCCCCATCCAGGAGCAGTTCCAGCGGTATTTTGAGCTTCTTACGGGCGAAAAGCTTGCGTTTGATACTAAGAAAATGCAGGTAGATACCGATTTTCGCCTGTCGTTTTCGCAGCTGGGTGCAACGCGCGCGCAGGAGAATTTGAGCGCGGGCTACGCCGATTTGGTTATGGTGTGTATGCGCATGGCGCTGGTGCGGGTGCTGTATAAAAAAGAGCCGGCGTTTGTTATTATGGATGACCCGTTTGTGAACATTGACGACGACATGATGCAGCGTGCTTGTGATTTGCTGAAGGCGTTTTCAAAAGAGCAGCAAATAATTTATTTCACCTGCTCGAATTCTCGCAACCCGTTGGCGCGGTAAATGCGAAAATGGGTAGGTTTTGCGCTGGCGGAGCGTGCGCTG
>CAVDDP010000045.1:0-10838 GCA_963607695.1 Hallerella sp. | reverse complement strand
ACATGGGTTTCTATCTCACTTAATAAAAGCATGACGGCAAGGGTGACGAAGAGCATTCGCTCACTCGAGTAGTTGCGCTGTTTGTTAAAACAGCGCAACTATTGTTTTACCTTCCCGAAATTATTTGGAAACGTTTGCGGCGTACTTTTCTAGCATGCGAAAGTAAAAGCCAAACTAGGGAGGCACGCAATGAGTAATGTTCCAGAAATTTTTGGCTCGATGGTTTTCAACGAGCACGTAATGAAAGAACGGCTGCCAAAGAATACGTTCAAGCAGCTGATGAAAACCATTAAGGAGGGCGAACCGCTTGACCTTGAGGTTGCAAACGTTGTGGCTCATGCCATGAAAGAATGGGCCATTGAAAAGGGTGCCACGCACTACACGCACTGGTTTCAGCCGCTTACGGGCATAACCTCTGAAAAGCACGACGGCTTTGTAGACCCTCAGCCCGACGGCCGCGCCATTATGTCGTTCTCGGGCAAAGAGCTTATTCAGGGCGAGCCTGACGCCTCAAGTTTCCCCAGTGGCGGCTTGCGCGCAACGTTTGAAGCTCGCGGCTACACCGCATGGGATCCTACCAGCTACGCGTTCATCAAAGACGAAGTACTGTGCATTCCTACGGCGTTTTGCAGCTACACGGGCGAAGCGCTTGACGAAAAAACACCGCTGTTGCGCAGCATGAAAGCCATTGATGAGCAGGCAAATCGTGCGCTTGCGTGCTTTGGCGAAGAGAAGCAACGCGTGGTTACCACCGTAGGCGCCGAGCAAGAGTACTTCTTAATTTCTGAGGAGCAATACGAAAAGCGCACCGATCTTATTCTGACCGGTCGCACTTTGTTTGGATATTCCCCCTGCAAAGGCCAAGAGCTGGAAGAGCACTACTTTGGCGCTATTCGCCCCACCGTGAACGAATTCATGAAGGAGCTTGACGATGAGCTGTGGGCATTGGGTGTATCGGCAAAAACGAAGCACAACGAGGTAGCGCCTGCTCAGCACGAACTTGCTCCTATTTTCACCAACGCAAACCGCGGCATTGACGAAAACCTGCTAACCATGGAAAAAATGCGCTTGCTGGCAAGCCATCATGGCCTGGTTTGCTTGCAGCATGAAAAGCCTTTTGAGGGCATTAACGGCAGCGGCAAGCACAACAACTGGTCCATTTCTGCGGGTAGCAAAAACCTGCTTGACCCAGGCGACAACCCCCAGGACAACCTGCGCTTTTTGGTGTTCTTGGCATGCGTGGTACAAGCCGTGGATGACTACCAAGAGCTGCTGCGCATGACGGTAGCAAGCGCAGGCAACGACCACCGCTTGGGCGCAAACGAGGCACCACCTGCCATTATCTCCATTTTCCTGGGCGATGAGCTTGACAGCATTGTAAGCGCGCTTATTAGCGGCAAGGAATACGAAGGCACCGCCAAAACCATGATGGATTTGGGCGTGGATGTGCTTCCCAACTTCATGAAAGACTCCACCGACCGCAACCGCACCAGCCCGTTTGCCTTTACCGGCAACAAGTTTGAGTTCCGCATGCCGGGCTCGGCTATGAACCTCTCCGACGCCAACACGGTGCTGAACACCGCCATGGCAAAGAGCTTGAAGGAATTTGCCGATGCCATGGAAGGCCTGGAAGGCGAAGAATTCCAGAAAGCAGCGTTTGCCTACGTTAAGAAGACCTTGACCGACCACCAGCGCATTATCTTTAACGGCAATGGTTACTCGCAGGAATGGGAAGAAGAAGCAGCTCGTCGCGGCCTTGCGAACAACAAGAACACCGCCGATGCCCTGCCGTGCTTAATTGAACAAAAGAGCATTGATTTGTTTGAAGAGTTTGATGTTCTTACCGAGGCCGAGGTTCGCAGCCGTTACGAGGTAAAACTTGAGAAGTATTGCAAGCTCATAAACATTGAAGCACGCACTATGCGCCGCATGCTTCGCCGCCAATACTTGCCTGCTATCAGCGCTTATGCTGCAAAGATTGCCGATCATATTGTTTCTATTAAGCAAGCCATGCCTGCGCTTTCTACCGCAACGCAAGAAGAGCACTTAACCCGCATTCAAACGGGGCTTGATGCCACGAAGAAGGCATTTGACGCACTGGCTACCAAGCACAAGGAAATTGTTACCATTGAAGACCCTCAAGAAGCGGCAAACGCCTATGCGCATGAGCTGGTGCCTTTGATGGAAGCGGCGCGCTTTGAGGTTGACCAGCTTGAAATTTTGGTTCCAACCACCGAATGGCCGGTTCCTTCGTACAATAAAATTCTGTTTTACGTATAATGATGAGCGCTTAATTGCGCAAAACGGGAAGGCGCTTCTTGGCAAGCGCCTTCTTTGACCCTTCACCTAGAAGAGCGATAAGGGCGACAAGAGCAACAAAAAGCGCGGCCACAGCGTTTGAAGTGGTAGGAACAATACATAAGGAAGCCCCATGAACTTCACCAAGATGCACGGTTTAGGCAACGACTACTTATACGTGTACTGCCAAGAGGTGCCTGAAAATATAGAACAGCTGGCCATTACGTATTCCGACCGCCATTTTGGCGCGGGATCCGATGGCATTATTTGCATTCTTCCCAGCAACGTAGCCGATTTCAAGATGCGCATTTTTAACGCCGACGGAAGCGAAGCTATGATGTGCGGAAACGGCATTCGCTGCGTGGGAAAATACGTGTTCGACCGCGGTTACACCACCAAGCAAGAGATTACCGTGGAAACCTTAAGCGGCATTAAAACGCTCAAGTTCACCGTTGAAGATGGCCACGTGGCGCTGGTAAGCGTTGACATGGGGCGCGTTCAGGTTTTTGAGCAGCAGGAAGTTAAAGTTGCCTGCGGCTATTTTTTTGACGAAGTGGTGAACGCTTTTGGAGCATCGCGCAACAGCGCCGAGCCCGTGCCCGTTATTCCTGTTGACATGGGAAACCCCCACGCCGTTATTTTTGTAAGCGATGCGGAAGCTGCCCCCGTGTCACAAGTGGGAAGCGCCCTGGAGAAATCAAGCGCGTTCCCGGGCGGCGTAAACGTTGAGTTTGTGCAGGTTATAAGCAGTACCGAGATGCGCATGCGCGTGTGGGAACGCGGAAGCGGCATTACCATGGCATGCGGTACCGGAAGCTGCGCCAGCGTTGCCGCAGCCGTTACGGCACATTTGTGCCAGCGTAATGAGCCGGTAACGGTTCATCTTGACGGTGGCGATTTGATGATAACGGTGGATTTTGAGAACAATGTGACCATGACCGGCCCTGCCGCCTTTGTGTACGACGGCACCACCATTGATTAGTTGCGTGCACGCAAAAATGGTGCGCCACTGGGCACCATTTTTTGTGCAAAGAGCTACCACTATTGATTAGCATTTCGTGAAACTTTTTAATTATGGCAACGAAAGCGGTATGCTGCTTCCGTTGCTTTTTTAGCGTTTAACGTGAACTATTGTGGCGCGTGGGAGCCGCAAGTGCAGGCGCGAAGGTGCACCTGCCGCAGGCGCAGGCAGCGCAGACACACGCGTGGCACACCCGCGGCGCTGCGAAAACACAAGCGCATAAGCGCACATGAAATACAGGCGCATTTGCGGAAACCCAGGCGCACTGGCGCACAGGAAAGGAAGATACATGGCATCAATGAACCATCACTACACGGAGTTGCAGGACTCGTACTTGTTTCGCACTATCGACGCAAAGGTGGCAGACTACCTGCAGGCCAACCCCGGCACCGAGCTGCTTAAACTGGGCATTGGCGACGTAACGCTTCCCCTGCCGGCTGTATCTATTGAAGCAATGCACAAAGCGGTGGATGACCAGGCAAAACGAGACACGTTCAAAGGGTATCAGGCCGAAGTTGGCGCGCCGTTTTTCCGTGAGGCGGTTCAAAGCTACTACCAGCAGCGCGGCGTTTCGCTTGAAGCAGGCGAGATTTTTGTTTCCAGCGGCGCCAAGGACGATTTGGCAGATTTGCTGGACATCTTCGCGCGCGGCGGCCAGGCGCTTGTTTTGGAACCCGCCTACCCCGCTTACGTGGACGCCAATGTGATTTCCGGCAACAAGGTGCTGCATCTTCCCTCTTCCGCCGATGACGGCTTTGCGCCTTACCCCGACCCTGCCCTTCAAACCGATATTGTGTATTTGTGCTCGCCCAACAACCCCACGGGCGCCGTATACTCGCGCGAAAAGCTTGCCGCCTGGGTTGCCTGGGCACAGGAAAAACAAGCGGTCATCATTTTTGACGCTGCGTATGAAGCGTTCATTCAAGACCCTGAAATTCCGCACTCCATCTATGAGATTGAAGGCGCCAAAGAGTGCGCCATTGAGGTGTGCTCGCTTAGCAAAACGGCGGGCTTTACGGGCACACGCTGCGGCTGGACTATTATTCCGCAGGCATTGGTGCGCGAAGATTTGAGCGTGAACGCGCTGTGGGTGCGCAACCGCACCACCAAAACGAATGGCATCTCCTATATTTTGCAACACGGTGCCGCGGCGGCTGTTTCTGCGGAAGGACAAGCTCAATGCCGCGAGAACATTGCCATTTACCAGAACAACGCGCGCGTGATTATGGAAGCGCTTGATAACGCAGGCGTGTGGTATTGCGGCGGCAAAAATGCGCCTTACGTTTGGATGCGTTGCCCCGGCGGGCTTTCAAGCTGGGATTTCTTTGACAAGCTGCTTACCGAACAGCAAGTGGTAGGCACCCCTGGTAGCGGCTTTGGAGAATGTGGCGAAGGGTATTTCCGCCTGACCGCCTTCAACACGCCCGAGAAAACGGCAGAGGCTGCAAAGCGCCTTGAGCAGATTTGCAAAGCATATAACGGAAATTAAGAAGCAAGCAAGAAAAACATCACGGTAAAGATGCGTGGAAAACGGGAACAAGGGTATGTAGGAAGAGGGCGTTCGGCGACACAGGCTCGGCTTGGATAATGCTTCTTTGCGATTAGGAATTACATGTGTGTGCTGCAAAAACAATACGAATGCAGCACGCAAGCGCTTATCCACAGCCTCGCAGAGTCGCCTCAACCCTCTTCCTACATACCAAGCATCTCGGTTACTTCCCCACAATTTATAAAGAACAGGATAGGACAAAGAATTCATGCTTCACGAAGAATGCGGTGTGTTTGGCATTTACACGCCAAGCGAGCAGCCCCTGAGTAATTACGTTTATGCCGGCTTAACGGCGCTGCAGCACCGAGGCCAAGAGTCATGCGGTATGGTGGTAGACAAAGAGGGCTTGTTTAGCGTTCATAAGGGAATTGGCCTGGTGAACGACGTTTTTCCGCCTGAAGTGCTTGACCAGCTGGGTGCGGGCTCTATTGCTATTGGGCATGCGCGCTATGGCACCACCGGCGGAAACGAGCTGAACAACGTGCAGCCCATTGTGGTGAATCACATGAAGGGTCACACGGCGCTGGCGCACAACGGCAACCTTACGAATGCGCTTGAGGTGCGCAGTACGCTAGAGCAGGCGGGCGCTATTTTCCACACCACGTCGGACACAGAAGTTATTTCGTATTTGATTACCCGCGAGCGCTTGAGTGCGGGTAGTATTGAGGAAGCCGCAAGCCGCGCCATGGACAAGATTCAGGGTGCGTATTCTTTGGTGATAATGTCGCCCACGAAGCTTATTGCTCTGCGTGATGAACAGGGATTCAGACCCCTGTGCTACGGCGTTTTGCCTGATGGAGGCTATGTAGTGGCATCGGAAAGCTGCGCGCTTGATGCCGTGGGCGCCACGTATGTGCGCGAAGTTGAGCCGGGCGAGATTATGGTGTTTTCCAAGGAAGGCATTCGCAGCTATACCGAGCATTGTGCGCGCAAGCCGCGCTCGTTCTGCGTTTTTGAGGCCGTATATTTCGCGCGCCCCGACTCCCGCCTGGATGGCGTTACCGTGCACGAAGCGCGCGTGAATGCCGGCAAGTTTTTGGCGCAGGAATGCCCCGCAGATGCCGACGTTGTTATTGGCGTTCCCGATTCAGGGCTTGACGCTGCGCTGGGGTACTCGCGCGAATCGGGCATACCGTACGAGATTGGCTTTGTGAAGAACAAATACATTGCCCGCACGTTCATTGCACCAGGGCAGGGTAACCGCGAGAAAAAAGTGAACTTAAAGCTGAACCCCATTCCCAGCTCGGTTGCAGGCAAGCGCATTATTCTGATTGACGACTCTATTGTGCGCGGCACCACTGCCCGCCGCATTGTGAAAAGCCTGCGCGATGCCGGCGCAAAAGAGATTCATTTTCGCAGCTCATCGCCTGCTTTTTTGAACCCCTGCTACTACGGCACCGATGTTGACTCCCGCGAGAATTTAATTGCGGTAGGGCGCACCAATGAAGAGATTGCCGAAATTATTGGCGCCGATAGCGTGGGTTATTTGAGCGTGAATGCCGTTACACGCCTTTTGGGCGACACCCCCGAAAAAGGGTACTGCACCGCCTGCTTCGACGGCAACTACCCCACCGAAGTTCCCACCGACACCCGCAAGTACCGCTTCAGCGGCTCGATTAGTGTTTAGTTCGAAAGTGAAGGCAAGGTGGCGAAGCCTAGACATCTGCATTCCGTGAAATGTTTGGGCTTATTTTTTTGCGAGGAAAATCGCGCGGGGCGGCGTGGTATTATCGGGGTGAAAAACAACAGCGAAGCCAACAACTTCCCCTTATTTATTTAGATTTTTATGCAATTACGAGAACTCATTAACAAAATACCGCGCAAAGAACGCCCGCAGAAAATGCACAAGCCCAGCGCGCTGGTGCGCATTGTTTCGCAGTGGTGCAACCGCCTGCTGGGGGCGGCGCGCGAGCGGTCATTCCACGAAGAAGACGAAGTTTACGAGGCTAACCAAACCAGCCGCGACTACCTGTGGAACACCATAAGTATGGGCATGTGGGGCGTGGTTTTTCCCCTTTTAACCATTGTGGTAACGCAGCTTTCAGGCACCGAGCTTGCCGGCATGTTTTCCATGGCGTTTGTGGTGGCTAACCTGCTTATGATTCTGGCGAATTTTGGCATTCGCACGTTTCAGGTAAGCGATGTTGCTCAGGTGTACTCGTTTTCAGATTACCAGGTGAACCGTGTAATTACGTGCGTGGCAGCCGTTATTGCGGCGGTACTGTATTGCCAAGTGCGCGGCTACGATGCCGCCATGAGCACGCTGTGCGTAAGCCTGGTGGTGTACAAGGCGTTCGACGGCCTGGCCGACGTGTACGAGGGCAGGCTGCAGCAAGTGGGCAAAATGTATCTGGGTGGCGTGAGCTTGTTTGTGCGCTCGCTTTTGGCATTTGTTGCGTTTTGCCTGGCGCTGCTGCTTACCGGGTCGCTTCCCACGGCGGGCATTGTCATGGCCGTTTTTGCCGGCGCAAGCACGCTGGTGGTAACCATTCCGCTGGCGTATTTTGAAAGCGAGCGTTCAGCGCGCCTTGAGTTATCCAAGGTCGTAAGCCTGTTTAAGCACAGCTGGCCGCTTTTTGTGGCGCTTTTCATGTACTCACTGGTAGACAACATGCCCAAGTTCGTAATGGAGGGCATACTCTCTTACGACAACCAGCTGTATTACAACGTTTTATACTTCCCCGCCATGTTTATCCTTATGACGGCACAAACCGTGTACAAGCCCATGCTGGTGGGCATGGCAAACGTGTGGCACAACCCCGAAAAGCGCCGCCGCTTTGACGCCATTATTGGCGTGGTAATTTTGGGAATTGTGGCGCTTACGGCGGTGACCTGCGTTGTTATGCTGTGGATAGGCCTGCGCATCTTTAGCTTTTTGTACGGCATAGACTTTTCGCAGTTCCAAGAGGCAACCATTATCATGCTTATCTCGGGCGGCATAACGGCGGGCATCGACTTTTTGTACCAGGTAATCACCATTTTGCGCCGCCAGCGCGACGTAATTATGGCATACGTGGTGTCGTTCATATTAGCCCTGTTCACACCCATGCTGCTTATCCGTCACGCGGGGCTCGACGGCGCCGTGATTAGCTATTTGATAACTATGTCGGTACTGTTCATTCTTATGCTGTGGATTTATTTTCGCATTCGCTTTGATAAGAGTTTGGAGAAGGTGTCGGGCGACACCGCTGCCGGCGCGAGCGCGAGCAGCGGCGGTGCGAGCAACGGCGGTGCGGCGCATGCGGCTGGCACAGCTGGCACCGGAACTGCAGGTGCAACGGCTGCCCGCGCAAGGCACGCGAACGCGGCTGCTAGCAACGCAAAGCACGCGAACGGCGCGACTGGCAACGGCACGGCTGGCAACGGCGCAGGCGCGGGCAGCTACGCTTCCCTTGACCAGCGTGTAGCCGCAAGACGCGAACGGCGCGCTGCCACGCAAACACGCCACAACGGCACACGCCTCTAGGAGCGATTGATTCCCAGGCTTGCCGCTTTTTCCGTAAGTGCCGCAACGCCGCCAGCAATAGAAGCGCTGATAAGAACCGACACGGTTTCCATGGGAAGTTCAGACTCGGAAGATGCCCATTGGTGGTATGCAGAAAGAATTCCCGCGCAGAAAAAGGCAACAAATATGTCCAGGTAAGGGCCCAGTTTTTCGGCAAGGCCTAGCGAGTCTTTTTCAATGAGCACGCTGGTGAGCAAAGGCTTTAAGTGGTCAAGCAGCCAATCGGTACTCACCGATTTCACCACATGAGCACGCCTGTTTGCGCTTGCTATCAGTTCTTCCCCTAAAGCAACCAGCAGCTCTTCTACATTGATTGCGCCGTTATTATTAACCGAAACCGCTCCGAGAGATTCCGCTGCTTTTTCCATTTCCGAAAGAATAAGCGCCTGCACCAGGTCATCGATGGAATTGTAATGAAGGTAAAAGGTTTTGCGGCTAATGCCTGCCTGCTTGGTAAGGTCGGTCACCGTTATTTCTGAAAGCTCTTTTTCTTCCAAAAGCGCATCAAACGCCGTTAAAATTTGATTCTCGGTTCTAAGCGAGCGCGGGTCAGCAGCTTTACTGGAAGCGTCCTGGGCAGCCTTTGCTTTTTCCACTGCCTTCTCTACCGCTTTTTCCGCCTTTTTTTCGGCTTTCTTTGCAGCTTTCTCCGCCTTTTCACGTGCTTTTATAGCTGCTTTGCCTGCCTTTTCGCGCACTTTTTGAGCGCGCGCCGCATCGTCGTTATTTGAGCTGGTCATAGCTAAAACCTTTCTATCAAGCACCCATTAAAAGTAACGGTTTAGTTTAATTGAGCAATTTTTACCAATAAGGTGTTGCTATTTTGTTCTCTCGTAACTATAGTTACACTGTGTATTATGCCACAGTGTGTAATAAGTGGTAGAAAAAATACATTCGCTACAAAAAGAAAGGTATGAAAGGGAGCACTTATGAAAGCAACCGATCAAATCAAACGAGCTGCCATGATGAAAGCAGTGGATTATCTTTTAGCCGACCCCCAGAAAAACGTGGGCAATATTATGAACATGCTGGACAAAGTTGTTCCGGCCGACGTTTTCCCTACCCAGCGTGCAACTTTCAAAAAGGTTATCAGCGAAAAGGGCAACTGGTATGACCTTATTATGAAAATTCTGGATTTGAACCCGGAATTCCGCGACCCCTTCCTTAAAAATTTCATTGTTGACGGCAACCTTATGGCGTGGCCGCGCCAGGAAAAAATGCGCGAGAAGTACCATTGCAACATTCCGTGGGCCATTTTGCTTGACCCCACCAGCGCTTGCAATTTGCACTGCACGGGCTGCTGGGCTGCCGATTACGGCCATAGCTTGAACCTAACGTACGACGACATTGATTCCATTATCAATCAGGGCGTTGAACTGGGAACTCATATTTACATTTACACGGGCGGTGAGCCGCTGGTGCGCAAAAAAGACCTTATTCGCCTGTGCGAAGCGCACCCCGATTGCGCGTTTTTGTGCTTTACCAACGCCACGCTTATCGACGAAGCATTTTGCCAGGAGCTTTTGCGCGTAAAGAATTTTGTGCCGGCAATTTCCGCAGAAGGATCCGAGGAAACAACCGACGCGCGCCGCGGCACCGGCACGTATCGAAGCATTGTGAAAGCCATGGAACTTTTGAAGTCGCACGGCTTGCCCTTTGGTATTTCTGCATGCTTTACCAGCCAAAACGCCGAAAGTGTTGCAAGCGAAGAGTACTTCGACTGGCTGATTGAGCAAGGGGCACTGTTCTGCTGGATTTTCACGTACATGCCCGTTGGATCCGATGCCGCACCCGAGCTTATGCCCACCGTTGAGCAGCGCATTCATTTGTACCACTTCGTGCGCGAGATGCGCAATAAAAAGCCACTGTTTACCCTTGACTTCCAAAACGATGGCGAATTCACCGGCGGATGCATTGCTGGCGGGCGCCGCTACCTGCACATTAACGCTGCGGGCGACGTTGAGCCCTGCGTGTTCATTCACTACTCCAATGCCAACATTCATGACAAGCCGCTTCTTGAGTGCTTGCAATCACCTATTTTCATGGAGTACTACAAGAACATTCCGTTTAACGACAACTTACTGCGCCCCTGCCCCATGCTTGAAAACCCTGAATGCCTGCCTAAGTTGGTAAGCAACTCCGGCGCCGTTTGCACGAACTTAACAGCGCAGGAAAGCGCCACCGAGCTGTGCGCAAAGTGCACCAAGTTTGCGCAAGAGTGGGCAGAAGTTGCCGAGCGCATATGGACCGACCCCGCCGACCCGCGCTACGAGGCACGTAAGAACCCCAACATTGGCATGGCAGAAACCGACCTTACCCGCTTCAAGGAGCTGGGCCGTACGATTCAGCGCTAATCATTCGGCGGTTTTGCCAAACCGCCGAATTACTCGATGCTGCGAAGCGCCTAGGCGCGTCATTTCACCCTACACACGCTCCTCGTCACGTACCAAAGTACGCTCGGTCGC
>CAVDDP010000044.1:0-8992 GCA_963607695.1 Hallerella sp. | reverse complement strand
CCATTTTGTGGAAGAGACGCGACATGCGATAATTTCCGCGAATAGCACGCTGCCCGAAAAGATCGGCTTCAAGCGGGTTGCGCTCGTGGGTATTTAAGAGCGTTTCGGGGTCTTGCTTGTAGGCCCAGAAGCAATCTTTCTGAGCAAACATAATATCGCGCGCAACGGTTTGCCAATCGCGTTCGTATTCTTCTGCACGCTCTAACATGTACTTTATGTTTTGAGCATCTACATTAACGCCACCCAAGTGAACACCTGCATAGCCCATGCCACGCGCCACGGCAATAAACTTAGCAGCGCGGTCAAGGCGCGCCTGTAAGCCGCCATCGGGAAGCTCTTTTTCTTTGCGCAATTCCGCAAGCAGTTCATCGGTTACATCGCAACCGGGGAAAGCCCCGCGGTTCATGGAAGCGCCAATGCCCGCGTTCAACACAAAGGTGTTGGCAATAACAGGAACATCAATTCCTTCATCGCGCATCAAGAACAGCATTTCTTGCATTTTGCGCGCATCGTAGCCCACCTGGCTAATGATGAATTTTGCACCCGCTTCTACTTTTTTCTTCACTTTATACAGCTGGGTAAAAACTTCGCCTTCAGTCCATTTAAAAGGCGAAACAACAGCGCCCGGGAAGAAATTGGCAGGCGCAGTGCGCACCATTTTTTTGCCGCGCGGATACGCCATACCAGCGTTCATGTCACAAATAAGCTGTGTCATGGTAACGGGGTCAAGGTCAAAAACCGGGCGAGCCTGACCCATCCAGCCACCCGCGGGAGCATCGCCTGTCATGCAAAGCACGTTTTCAATACCAGCGCGCTGCAGGCTATAGAGCTCGGATTCAATTTGATTGCGATTTTTGTCTTTGCACGTTAAATGCACCAAAGGAACAACCCCGCGCTCTGCAAAGCTCTTTGCAAACGTGGCAGCCGGAAGAGCAGGTGCGCCACCGGGGGCGTCGGTAATGGAAACCGCTTGAACCAGCCCTGTTTCCCAAATCTCTTGCGCCTCGTCAAGTGTTTTCACCTGGGAAGGCTCGCATGCTCCTCGCCCTGGAACTGCTTCTACGCTCACCACGAACGTACCTTGTTCCAAAGCCTCTCGAAAACGATTTTGAACCATCGCTTCTCCTTGTCTCGCTTTATATCCCCTTACAAACTTTGTAAAACTCCCAAAAGCAAGATATCCCTCGGGCGCTATTATGCAAAAAAAATTCACCCACCAGAGTTACTGGTGGGTGAACATGTAAAATTTGACCGCGGAAGGTTAAATTTTGATTAACCGAGCATAACCTCGGCAGCCTTAGCGGCGCAAGCGCCAGCGTCAACGGTGTAGTAGTCAGCACCAATTTCATCGCAGAATGCTTGGGTAACAGGAGCGCCACCAACGAAGATGGTGCGGCCTTCGTTCAAGCCAGCGTCTTTGATGGCCTTAACAGCGTCGGCCAAAGCAGGCATGGTAACGGTAAGCAAAGCAGACAAGCAAACCAGTTTGCACTCAGGATGCTCACGCAGATAATCGCAGATAGCGTCGCTGGAAACGTCAACACCAAGGTCAGCCATTTCAAAGCCTTTGCCCTCGAGCATCATGCGAACCAGGTTCTTGCCAATGTCATGCATGTCGCCAGCAACGGTAGCAATCATGCCATAGCCAGCAGGCTCAGAACCTGCAGCAGACAGATGCGGCTTCAAGATTTCGGTGCAAGCAGCCATGGTACGAGCAGCAACCAACATCTCAGGAACGAACAGTTCGCCAGCAGAGAATTTCTCACCAACAATGTCCAAAGCGGCAATTAAGCCCTCGTCCAAAATTTGCTGAGGCGCAACACCTTCTTCAATGCACTGCTCAACTAACGGGGTAGCCTTCTTTTTCTTGCCCTTGATAACCATCTCTTTGAGTTCTTCAAGTGTTGACATTTTTGTCTCCTTTTCTTGCAGTTTGGCCATCTGAAAATCAACCCTTTGCACTAACTGTGCGATTTTCAGATGCTTCCTTCCAAAAACAACGTTAACCACTATAAAGATTCTTTTTTGAAAGATGTTGCTCTTTTTTGCTATTTATTGAACATTTTTGTCCAATTTTGAAAAGTTCAAGCACACGAAGTTCATCATTTGTGCACAATTAGAGTGAATTTCTCACAAAAGTGGCTCTGAGCTGGGTTAACATGCGTATTGCCACAGAGCCCGTGTAAACAGCCACCAAACAGATGCGCCACAACGTAAGGCGCATCTCGAGTGCAGCCCTAGCGCAGCCCCTGAGTGCCGCCTAGGCGCATCTCGAGTGCAGCCCTAGCGCAGCCCCTGAGTGCCGCCTAGGCACAACCCGAGTGCAGCCCTGGCACTACCTGGACACTACCCTACCAAACTTCTGATTCGTTGAGTTCGGTCATCCCGGAAATATCAGAAGCATCATTAACATCCACAAACGTGCATCCCAGTAATTGCCCGCGGCGCGAACGATAATTTCCCGGCGTCATATCGGTCTCGCGCTTGAAAACGCGAATAAAATAGCTCACAGAATCAAAGCCCACGGAATCGGCAATTTCGGCAATATCTTTATCGGTTGAAATAAGCTCGCTTTTTGCTGCCTGAATGCGCACTTCGTTCACATACGTTACAAACGTGCATCCCATGTGCTCTTTGAAACTGCGTGAAAAATACGAAGGCGAAAAGCCCAGCGACTCGGCCGCTTCATCAAGCGACACATGGCGCCGGTAATTCTCGTGAATGAACGAAACGGCGCGATACTTGAAGTCATCGAACTCAACGTCGTACAAGTTCTGAACCAGGCTAATAACTTGCTCGGTAAAATGATGAACGCGACTGCACATTTGATCTTCGGAATTCATGAAGCGCATCTCACCACGGCAGCGCTCGTTTGCGGGGAACAAAACTTCCGCCGAAACACCAGCACGCAGTGCCGAATGCGAGATAACCGAAACCAGTTCATCAATGCGCTCACGAAAACGATACCGTGAATCAACCAAACTGGAAGAAAGCAAAAAGCCCAAAAGCTCATTTAAGGCATGGCGCGCTTCTGCTTTATCGGCCAAACGAATAGCGTCGGTAAGCTTGCGCTCAAATTCTACCGGGTATTCCTTTATGTGTATTGACTTCAATCCCAAAAGCGGCGCGTCTGCCCCGTAGGGGCGCTGTGAATGCGCAGAAGGAAGCGTTGAAGAATTAGCAGAAGCACTAAAGCCGTACAAGGCCGTAGAAAAAATGAGAGCCAAGCGCTGCAAGTACTCGCCCGTACGCAAAGGAATACCGGTGTCTTTATCAATTTCACGGAAGGAATCGGGGGCATCCGTTGTATCGGCTGTTGTTTTAATGCGCACAGGTCCTACCGTTGCCGCTGCCACCAGGCGGCTATCAACTACCACCGGAGCACAGAAAAACAGGTTGTCTTCAGGGCAAATGTACAAGTAACTGCCGTTTGCGGTATCGGCAAAAACAGAAGCAAGCCTATGCACGCGCTCGCAACCTTCCGGCCAATTCTTTCCGTCTTTTACCGCTTTTGCATGGGGGCACAGCTCTTTACACGCGCCACAGGCAAAGCGAACATCAACACCAAAACGCTCCGAGGGGTTAAAAAGGGTAACGCCCAAACCACTTGTTGCATTAAACGCAGAAACAATACTTACTGCGCGCTCTTCATCATAAAATGAGTTTGCCATATAGTCCTATTTCATTTGCCCTCTTAGTCATATTGCCCTTGCGGCTCATTTCAAATGCCAGGTACGTTACTGCTTGTCAGCAGCCCAAAACCGCCGCAGTTTTCCTTGCAATACAACAATAATGCTTTCAATACCTTGTGAAAAATAGCACATTTTTGCGCATGCGATACCCTTTTATACGTAAACGTTACTTAGCTATGCTCATTGTTTAGCAGGACTTTGATAGAATCAGTCACTTCAAGCGCAAAATTGGTCATGCTCTTTTTTTCGCATGAGATTGCTTTTTGCGTTTGCCTTTTTCGCATGCAGCAACTCTGTGCCTTTGCTTTTTTTCGCACAAGATTTCCTCTTGTTCCTGCCCTGTTTTTTGTCGATAATAGCAACGTTGAAAAAGCACGGGAAGAGAGCTTACGACATGAAAATTTCTAACATGATTTCTTTGATTGGCAAAATTGGCGGGGGAAAACTAACCGTTAATCAGGAGCGTTGCGTATTAGTACGCAACAGAAATGCCGATTGCCTTCGTTGTGCAGAAGTGTGCGTTTCGGGCTGCATTAGCACGCTTGAAAATGAACTTATCGTAGACCCGTTTGTATGTATTGGCTGCGGAACCTGCGCTACTATTTGCCCTACTGCTGCCCTTGAGCCAACAGAACCCACCGATGAGCAGCTGCTTCTTTTTTGCGATAGAGCAGCGGCACAAAACAACGGAACCGTTGTTATCATGTGTGACAAAATGGCTGAAAAAGCAGGAAACATGGTAGATTTTTCTAAAGCGGTGGTGGTGCCGTGCATTGGCAGAATTGAAGAAAGCCTGCTTATAACACTTGCCGCGCATGACGTTGCGCGTGTGTTGCTCGTTGATACCCTTTGCGCCGATTGCCAATACCAGGCAGGGCATGCTGCGGAAGAACTTGTTTTTGATACCGCCCAGCAGCTTTTAGATACGTGGCACAGCACACTTGACGTGCACTTTATTCAAAAACTTCCGCGTTCTTTGCGCAAAAACACCCAGGATTCTTTTGATGCCGAACGAAGAGCGCTTTTTTCGGAAGTCAAAACGCAAGCGCAAAACACCGCAAAGGAGGCAGCAGCGGCAGGCATTAACGACGCACTGGGAAACAAAGTGGAAGAGAAAAAGGGGCCGGTGTATCTTCATGTTAATGAGCAAGGCGTTTTGCCTCATTTTGTTCCCAACAGGCGCACGCAGCTTATCAATTCATTGGCTCAACTGGGCGAACCTGAAGACATTATGTTCAACACCCGCCTGTGGGGCAACGTTATGGTAGACGCTTCCAAGTGCAAATCGTGCTATATGTGCGCCGTTTTTTGCCCCACCGGCGCTTTAGTAAAACTCATGGACGAAGATGGCGTTGCAAAAAGTGTGGGGCATATTCCCAGCAAGTGCGTGAAATGCCGCACCTGCGAAAACATTTGCATGGGCGGCGCTATTACTATTTCCGAGGAAGTGTTTGCCTGCGATATGCTTGCGGGCATGACCGAAACCTTTGCTATGGAAAAGGAAGGGGCTTCCTTAAAAACCATGCTCATGAACAAGGAAACGCTGTAGTTGTTTTGAAAAAGGCGCACGCCTGACATGCTTTTTAGCTGCCAAGGCGTGCGTTTTTTCAACGGGTGAATCTTTTTACAACGTATGTGCCTTTTTTTGCAACGCGAGCGCGCAAGAACGCTTTAGCGCATGCTTTCAGCTGCCCAAACGCCATCTTTGAAAACGGGCACTTCTTCCCCTGTTTGGGTAATGCCGGTAATGCAAAGATCGGGTGTGCCAATCATAAAATCAACGTGAGTGGAAGAATCATTCACGCCACGCTCGCGCAACGTTTCGGCGCTCATGTCACGCCCACCGCTTAGGCATTCCGCAAAGCCGCGGCCCAACGCCACATGGCATGCCGCGTTTTCGTCGTAGAGCGTATTCAGGAACAAAATGCCTGTTTTTTGAATGGGATTATCGTAGGGCACTAACGCGCATTCTCCCAGGTAATGGGAGCCTTCGTCCGTTTCGATGATAGAAGAAAGAATATCGTAGCCTTCGCGTGCTTGCCATGAACAAGCGCGGCCGTCCTTGAACTCAACGCTGAAATCGCGCACCAGTGCACCCCCATGGTTAAGCGGCATGCTTGCCACCGCAACGCCATTCGTGCGCCGCCAATCAGGCGTGGTATACACCTCTTCCGTGGGCATATTCGGGTAAAAGCGCTGGCCTGCGGTAGTTGTTTCGCCACCGCCTGCCCATAAGCCCTGCGCGTTAAGCCCCACGGTTAAATTGGTGCCCAGCGCGTTCTGGTAATGCAGTGCATCAAAGTTTTGAGCATTAAGCCACGCCACGCGCTTAGAAAAGCTCTCATCGTGCGCGCGCCAATCCGCCAAAGGGTTAGCTCCTGTTGCACGCGCCGTATGCAAAATGGCGCTCCACAGCCGCTCAACTGCTTCGTCTTGCGGAAGTTCCGGAAACACCCGCGCAGCCCAAGCTTTACTTGCTGCCCCTGCTATCACCCATACGTTTCTGCCAAAATCCATGCCGTCGCGCCAATCGCGGCACGCTTTGGTGGCAGCCACTTGAAACGCGCTGATTTTTTGAGGGTCAACGCCGGCAAAGCCCATGGGGTCTTCGCTTGAAATGAACAAAAGGGCAGCTCCGCGCTTTGCCACGCCGTTTTGCAGCAGCGCGCGCCACTCAGGGAATTCCTGAAAGCTTTCAAGCGGCTTGTTCTGGTAGCCCATGCGCGAAACCTGCTCATCGGTAAAATACGTGGTCACGTTGCTGGCGCCCGCCGCATAGGCTTGCGCCACAATGGCGCGCACCAAAGGGGCTTGCTCAACATCGGCGCTTACATAAAGCTCCTGATCAGGTTGGATATTGCACCCGCCCCGCACCAGCAAGTGGGCATATTTTTCTAAGACTTCTTTCGTAGGCATAGCTTTTCCTTTCTGGGTTACGACATGAGCTTTGAGCTTTCCACTTTTCGTACGTACCATGCCATGAAGCGAGCGAAGGGTTTGCGCAGGAAAAGCCCCAGCAAAAGTGCAGGTAAGCACCATGCGGCAACCATACACAGCTGCTCCCAGAAAACGTTTCCGTACGTGCCAAACATGGCTTCACGCATGGCAGAAACCACATGGGTTGCAGGCAAAAACGGGCTGATGTTTTGCACAAATTGCGGCAAAAGCTGCAATGGATACGACCCGTTGCACCCCGTAACTTGCACAATAAGCAAAATTACAGCCAACGCCTTCCCCAAATTGGCAAACGAAACAACTAGCGCATAGATAAAGAAGGTGAACGTTATGCTGGTTACCCAGTAGCACAGCATGAAAAGCAAGGGGTCGCTTACCTGGGCGTGTAAGAAAAACATGTTGCCCAGTGCAAGGATGGTACTTTGCGCCAACGCCATAAACGCGCAAATGCCAAAGTGCCCAAAGAACTCGTGACGTGGCTTTATAGTACCGCGTGCCGCTGCGGCCTTCTCAAGTATTTCTTGCGAAGAGCGCGGCTTAACGCCCACCATAATTAGCAGGGCGCCCACAAACATGCCAATAGATGCATAAAGCGGCAACATAGACGAGCCAAAGTTTTCAGACTCGTAAAGCGCGTGGCGCTCTACCCCCACCGGTGCCGCCAACGCACTTGCAAGAATGTCCATATTGGAACCAAGAAGGTCGCGAATTTCCTGGGTGTCTTCGCTGCTGAGCGCCTGAATAATGCGTTCAGACACTTCATGCATGGTTGAGGACACGCCTCCCAGCTTATCGGCAACGGAAGTAAGGGTAGCGCTTGTATTGCTCATGCCGCTTTGAGCAGAGGAAATGCTACTACTTAAATCTTGCGAAGCACCAGACAAAGCATAGGTTAGCCCCAAAGTAGAAGAATGGAGTTTATCCAAAGAGACCTTTACTTCCTCTACTTTAGAACGCATGTCATCTTCTATGGCTTGCTTTAAATCTTCCAACGCTTGCTTGGCAAGGTCTATTCTGTCTTGCACTAAGCTGGGGTCAACCGAAATTTCACCTGCCTCAATAGCGTCGGCTGTTTCGTTTAAGCGCTCTTGCAAGTCGGTCATAAGCTCAATGGAAGCGTTTAGGGATTCTATAGCTTCGGCGTTTTCTTCAGGGTCTTGCTCAATGAGAGCATCGCGCATGGTTTCGTATTGCTCTATGTGTTTTCCCAGCTCTGTAGCTTGTTCGCGCAAACCAGCGGCTGTTTCTTGCGCGTTAGGGAGCTCATCTTCACCAGGAACATTCGGGTCAATGGTAGAAAGCAGGTCAATGCTCTTTTGAATGGCTGCCTCCATGTTGTCAAGCGATTGGTCAAGGGCGTTCACGGCATTTTGTGTACCGGAAAGCCCATCGTTAACCAAACCCGAAACATTGCTTACCGAAGAGCGCGTTTGCTCTACCAGCGAAGACGTGCCATCAAGCACCGACAATGAAGAATCTGCCAGCTTGGCATAAAGCTTCATAACATTGGCTGTTTTGTCAATGTTGTTGCCCATGCTCTCAATGTTTTCTGCCATAACGGCAATGCGGCTTTGAAGATCGGCGTCATCCATGTACTGGCTTACCGATTGCGCAATGCTGAGCGCAATGTCCGACAAAGTTTCCGCAAACACTTCGTTTACCTGGTACGATATGGTATCTGCACCTTGCGAGGTAATCTTTGGCGCAATGGCGTTTTTCTTTTCGTTAGTGTAGTACACCAGCGGCGCTTGCTCGGCATCGTCCTGGTAGAACGTAAGCATGGCGCGCGAGAAGCCTTCAGGAATAACTACAGCGGCGTAATAGCGCCCCGATTTTGTGCCGTCAATGGCATCTTCGGTATCGGTAAACACCCAATTTATCTGGTCATTTGCGCGAAGCGTGGAAATAACCTGCTCGCCCACATTAACCTCTAAGGGGTACAGCTCACTTTTGAAGCCTTCGTCATCGCTTGCTACCGCCACCGAAAGCTCGCCGGTATTGTCAAATACATCCCAGCAGGAAAGCACGTTATACCAGGTGAAAAGTGAAGGCATAAGCGCCAGGCCAATGGTAATAATAATGGTAACCACGTTCGAGAACAATGCACGCATTTCAAGCGTGAAAATTTTTGCAATCTTACGCATGGCGCTCACCCCCTTCCCCGTTTTGTTCAATGCCCTGGGACGTATTTTGAGGTGTGCTCGAGAAAACTTCGTAAGATGAATTAGGAATTACGTCTTGGGAAGCGTTCGTGGTTACCTCCTGCGATGCACCCGCGCTGACACCCGCGCCGGCACCACTCGCGCTTGCACCTACACCCGCGCTTACGCCACTTGCGCCCGCGC
>CAVDDP010000043.1:0-29778 GCA_963607695.1 Hallerella sp. | reverse complement strand
TCATGCGTTTTCCCAACTAAACAGAAAAAGGTAGCATTCAAGCAATGCGGTTTTTCGTACAATAACACTCAAAGAAATTACCTTGCTTACCGTACAAAGATAAGGTTGATTATGAGCAGCGAACATATGGAATGCAGCGAATGCGGCGCAACCATGCTTTTAGACAACGACAAAATTATGCTGGTGTGCCCCTTTTGTGGCAACCGAGAACCGCTTGCATTAATGCGGGGGTTCAACAAAGATTACAATCGCCAGGATACGTACTTCTATGGCTACGATAACCAGGGAAATCATCTAACGGTGGAATATCGCGGCTACAACATTGTGGAAATTAGCGTTTATGCCGAAAGCAATTAGAAGCAATTAGAAGGAAAACACGCATACTTCCCACCCCCATTCTGTTTTGGTCCAAGATTTTCAACGCTCTTCCCATTGGCCGTAATGTTTTTTAGAATATCGTTGTAGAGGGAAACGCTGCGCGCGGGGGGCTCGGGCAACCCCAAAAGCTGCGCACGGGCAGCGCAGATAACACAGGCGGCGCGAGCAGCGCAGACAGCACAGGCAGTGCGAGCAGCACGGGCAACGCGGGCAGCGCAGGCAGCGCAGGGCTTCCCCAAAAAAAACCGCCCTAAACCCACGCCGAAAAGGAGAACCATGGAAATCACGGCTTCAGAGATAGCAAGCGTTGCGGTACTTCGCGGAATCACTGTTTCCCGGATCATCGGTAACGCTGAAGCAAAAATAACAAGCATTCTTCCCTTCGGCGACCACAAAATTGTTCCTTGTGCCCTCTATGTTGCAAAAGAAGAAGATGCCCGCCTGCAAAGCGCAAAGCTTCGCCAACAGATTGTTCTGGTCTGCAAAAACGCCGAACTTTCCGTGCAAGATATTGTTGCAAAAACTACTACGGCACTGGTAGAGCTTTACGCATGGGATTCGGCTCTTAACGAGTGCGTTTTGGAAGGCAAACCCTTGCAAGAGCTTTTCAATGTGGGCGAACAGCTTCTTTCGCTTCCCGTAGCTTTTTTTGACGAAAAACCTGACCTTATTGCTTCTTCTGCAAACTATCGCAGTGACATCAATCGCAAAATGAAAAACGAGTTTGACCAGCGCAGCACCCTTGATTCCTTACTCATGGACGATGAATATCAAGATGCACCTAAACATACCACGCCTTTTTATTACACCGGAGAAGAAGGGCTTTTCTCTTACTGCATTAATGTTTTTGACGAAGGAAACTATATAGGACGCGTTTTATTTACCCTGGAAAACAATCAAACACACCTTGAAAGAGGCCTTGAGTCTTTGGCGCAGCGCTTTGCTTGCGCCGTTGGGCAGCACGTCATACAAACAAAACGGCAATGGGTGAGCAGTGGCGAATCTAAGCTTTGGTCAGAATATTTAACCGATGTTGCCCTGGGGCGCACGCCTTGGGACTCTTCATTTCTTTCTTCCCTAACATATCAAGGGTGGTGCGGCACCGACAAAGCCCAGGTGGTGCGCTTTGTTTTTCAAAAAGGGGCATACTGGAGAAGCTCCCCCACCTATTTTTGCCGCACTCTTGAAGAAAAGGTAACATCGTTTGCCATTGAGATCACAGGCGAAATAGTTTGGTTTATCAATCTTTCCCATTTCGCACGAAAAGAAGGCACGTCTTTTGCCAACGCACGGGCAAAAGTGGATGCCATTATTTCAAAGCTGTGCAAAGATTATGCCTGCATAACAGGGGAAAGTTGCGTGCTTGCCAATGCTTGCATGATACGTACAGGTTATCTTGAAGCCGGGGCTGCCCTAAAAATAGGAGGGCGCGATAACCCTTCTTTTTGGCGGCATAGCTTTAGCGACTACGCCTTGCCGTATATGCTTGAAAAAGCAGCGGAAGAAATTGATGCGGAAGAGCTCTGCCACCCCGCATTGCGCCTTTTGCATGAGAAAGACAACGAGAGCGATACGCACCTTGCAAAAACGCTTGTTGTTTATTTGAGGTGCGGTCAAAGTATTACAAAAGCTGCAGAGGAGCTGGGAATTCATCGCACCTCATTGCAGCGCCGCCTTAAGCGCATCTATGAAATTTCTGGCATAGACGTTGATAATCTGGAAGACCCCACCTATTTGTTGCTTTCCGCGCTGCTTTTGAAGTGGTAAGAAGCACCGTGCAAGCACGCATCAAAATGATGCGTGCGCCTGCAAATATTCCTTAGAAATAAGCATTTTAAACACGCAATTTGCCGTGCATAATGAGCTTAACAGCACGTTAGGCTGGGTTTTTGAGCACGCCGTGCTAACGCACGATTGTGAGCTCATAAGCCCAAGCGCACGCTTTTGTGCGCGCCGAGCTCGCCTTGCGTGACCAACGTGCTGGGCACGGCCAGCGCGCCAGGCACACCAGCGCCCAAGCACATTCCGGGCACCCACGCCCAGCGCAAACCCCACTACCGGAAGGAGCTTCCCATGATGAACACGCGCGAAAACTACTTAGCATTTCTCAATCACGAACCGGTTGACTGGATTCCCGTTCTTGGCGTGGATATGTACATGCTTGGAGGTCAAGCTGAGACCTGGGAAAACGGACCGGTTGGCCAAGAAGGGCTAGATGGCTTTGGCAATAATTGGGTTCCCACTGAAGGTGCAAACGGTCAGCCTGCACTTGACCCCAAAATTATTCCCATTACCGATGTATGCGATTGGGAAAACCAGCTTGTTTTGCCTGACTTAGATGCCATTGATTGGCAGAGTTATGCAGACCAGCAATTAGCTCAAGTTGACCGCAATGAAAAAGTTGTTGAATATCACACGTGGAATTCCACCTATTTAAGGCTTGGTCACTTACTTGGCTTTGAAGAGGCGCTTTGTGCCTTCTACGAAGAGCCCGAGGCAACGCTTGCCCTTTGCGAAAAGTTGGCAGACTACAAAATTGCCCTGCTTGAACGCGTTAACCACTACCTAAAGCCCGATACCTATGTGCACTACGATGACGTTGCTACTGCCCGTTCCCTTTTCATGTCGCCAGAGATCTATCGCAAGTTCATTAAGCCTGCTCACACACGCATGAACAATGCTGCACGCGAAATGGGAATAATCCCTGAGATTCATATCTGTGGTAAGTGCGAAGACATTATTGAAGACGTTATTGAAGAAGGCTCGGTGGCATGGCAAAGTGCTCAGCCCTCAAATGATTTGGTGGGAATTCTTGAAAAATATGGCGACAAAATCTCGGTTTTGGGCGGCTACGACACCCAGGGTGCCCCAGGGCAAATGGATGCGGCGCCAGAAGTTGTTGAGCAAGAAGTTATTCGCTGCATGCGCGAGTATGGCCAATTTGGAAAAAGCTATGGCTTTTTCGGCTTTAAGATGGGTGGCATGGACCCCGCACTTTTTGTGTGCGCTGTTCGCGAAGGTCACGCTTGTATAGAGCGGCTCAAAAACGCCTAATACATCTCTTGGTAGCTATCCAAAAGTCACGCCAAACACCAAACACCAAAATTTAAAAGGTGAATGCTGTGTTGAGACGCTTTCTACGGAAGGTGTTAAATCCAAATTGCCAAAATAAGCAATGTGGTAAACGAGAATACGGTTCACGCGGAACACGGCTGGTGGTTCCCTGAGACAGAAGGTGCTGAACCGTTCCTGTTTGGTACGTTTGAGTCAAACCCCAACAACTGCACTAGTGCTTTTGTAACAGGTCAGGGCGGCGTTGGCGCACCTATTAAAGCCATGATTTGTAAGATTTATCCTGTTAAAGAGGGCGATGTTATGCCGTACCAGCACATTGCTGAGTATGGAAACTTCCCTTGGTATAAGAAAACGGAATCTCCACGCCAGGCAGAAATTGAGCGCTTCCACCAGGGATTATCCGAGGGTATGCAATATGACCCCATGAATAATACGCTCACCAACTTTGCAACAGGTGCAGCAATTGATGTTAAAACTGGCCAGCCTGTTGCCTAGTGCTTAGAGTAGAAGAGGAGACAAAGTTATGACTAAGGGAATTTTAATCAATTACGAATATTGCACGGGTTGTCATTCCTGTGAAGTTGCTTGCAAAAAAGAACTTGACCTTCCCAAAGGTGAGTTTGGTATCAAGTTAACTGAGGTTGGCCCTTATGAGTACTCTGGTAAGCCTGAAGGTCCTGAGCACTGGGAGTGGACATGGATGCCAGTTATTACTAAGGCGTGCGATATGTGTGAAACCCGCACTGCAAAAGGCAAGATGCCTATGTGCGTTCAGCATTGCCAGGCGTGGTGCATGTATTACGGCGAGGTTGAAGACCTTGCTAAGAAGATGGGTGACGGAAAACGTTGGTCGTTGTACTGCGTGGAGTAGCTTGTTGTATTTACGGTGTAAGGGAAGTGCTTGTGCTTCCCTTACACAACTGAGAGTGAAGGATTATGTGTTATCCCTGTACTCATTGCAATAAATGCGGAATGTACTCTGCAACTGCACAAACGCAATGTTCGTCCTGCGCAACCCCTATTCCTGCAGGTTGCGCGAAGTGTCCTCAATGTGGAGGAACGTCATTTGTTGTTGTACCCATTAATGATTTAAAAGATAAGAAATAAAGTCATTTTGGGTAGCCATAGCAAAGAAAAGGAGAAAAAAATGGCAAACGAGTTTTTTCAAGAAGAATCTCAGGAGGATAAAAGCGGTTACCGTGATCCGGGTGATAAGTATACCCTGCGCGAAAATGCCCAACTGATTTTCGAGGGCAAGCAACCAGAGTACTACTTTGACTTTATGGATACGCTCGCTTTTATTCCAGACCCAGAATTTATTGCGGATTTACCTATGCCTAATGGTGAAGAACATGTTGACAGATGGGGAGTAACTCGCATTTGGCTGCCGGGCGCTCCGGGTGCGCATCCTCATATTACCGACGAAAACAAAGTTATTAAAAATATTGAAAACTGGCGTGAAGAAATTATTCTTCCTGAAATTGAAGGTCTTGACTGGAGTGCTGCGGTAGCAGTTGCTGAATCAACCAATCGTAAAGGCTACAACGTTGCATTATTTATGCCGGCTGGCTTATTTGAAACAAGTCACTTCCTGATGGGTATGGAAGACGCATTCTGCAATTACATGGAAGAGCCAGAACTTATGGAAGAGATGCTCACTGCAATTGCCGATTGGAAAATGCGTTACATGGAAGAAGTTGCAAAGCATGTAAAGATTGATGTTGTGTTCTTCCAGGATGACTGGGGTTCGAAACAAAACTTATTCTTGCCACCAGATACTTGGCGTGAACTTATCAAGCCGCTCCATACCAAGATTGTTGAAAAGGCACATGAACTTGGTTGGTTCTTTGTTCATCATGCCGACTGCATCTGTGAGCCCATCGCAAAAGATATGGTTGATATGAATATTGATATTTGGCAAGGAGTTATTCCTCAGAACGACATTGTTGCTATTCAAAAGGCCACTGAAGGTAAACTTGCTATGATTGGTGGTATTGACGGTCCGAAATTAGATGTGGACTCTACTACCGATGAAGAGGCTCGTGCTGAAGTTCACCGTGCGGTTGACACATACTGCGCTGCTGGGCGTTTTTACCCTGGTATCGCCAACGGTACTTGCTTTATTGAGCGTATCGACAAGGCAGTTAAGGATGAATTGCATACCTACGGAGCTCAATATGCTAAGGAGCATCCGGTAGCGTAAGAGTTTTGTTGAAGCACAAATTGGTGATCGTTCTATAAGGTGTTTTAATAATGGTTTTATCGCATCGAACAAAGGATGTTCGATGCGATAAAAAGAGGGAAAACATGAATAGCTTCCGCTTAGTATTCTTGTTGTTGCCTATTGTCTTTAGGCTCTTTTGCAATGACCAGCGTAAAGTAGTCGGACATATCAGCAGGAACCTGTGCTAGTTTTGGATATACCGCCTCGTCTGGTAGACCACAATTAGCCACCAGCGAGGTGCTGTCAAGCAAGCCGGCGCGTTCTACCATTTCGCGCACAGCAGGTAAATCGCGCCCGCTTTTCATGAACACCTTGGTGCCTGGCACGTTCATGGCGGTCTGTGCCGCATTGCCGGTGATTACCGGCGCAATAGTAATGGCTTCAGGGCCCTCGCACAAAGGAATACCCAAACGGGCAGCAGCGGCACAAAAGCTGGGAACGCCCGGCACCACCTGCGCACTATAGCCTTGCGCCACCAATATTTCATGAATGTAGAAGTACGTGGAATATATGCCAATATCGCCAATTGCCACGTAAGCCACGCTTTTTCCCTGGTCAAGTGCACAGGCAATCTCTGCAGCCACGCGCTGGTACGCTTCTACCACGCGGGCATGGTCACGCAGCATGGGCGTGGAGCAATCGATAAGCGGCTTGCCTTGAATGTGTTCCTGCACAATTCCCAGCGCTGTTTGGCGGCCATGCCCAATATTAGGAACAGCAATGACCTGCGCCTGTTTGATAATGCGCACTGCTTTGAGCGTGAGCAGTTCAGGGTCTCCCGGGCCAACGCTTACCCCGTAGAGCGTGCCGCGTGTTTGTTCGGAGGTGTTCTCGCTTGTGGGAGTGTTCTTGCTTGTGGGAGCGTTTTCGCTTGAGAGAGTGCTCTCGTTTGTGGGAGTGTTTTCGTTTGCAATTTCCATGCGCTTTTGCTTTCTTGTTTGTTTTGGTTTGTTCACCAGCGTGGTTTTGGCGCCCGCGCTGGTCAGTGGCGCGCACGGCGCCCGTGTTGTTTGCTGCATTATGCCGCACCCCGGTATAGCAGCGCCTGCGCCTTCCCCTTACTCTTTTTAAAAAACCACAAAGTTGGGAAAACTGAAGCCACCTTACCATTTTTTTGCAGCGCGTGAATTGCAGCACGTAATTTTTCAATTACGTGCGTTCACTCATACCTGGACCTACACACAAAGAAATCCTTTGACCAAAAAACAGCCTCTTTATGCTACACTGTGCGCTTGAACGTTTCAGACGTGGAGAAGCAGGTGAAATTCCTGCACGGTACCGCCACTGTGAATCGCATTGCGTAGCAAAAAGCAATGCGAAAAGTCAGATCGCCACCCTGAATCGTGCCAAGGTACGCGTCGGATTTGCGCGGATGGGCACTTCTTTTCCCTTCCTGTGCGGGCACAAAACGTGCACCTTAAGAAGCAGGTTTGTACAAACACTAAGCAAACGCACAAAGGAAGCGCCATTCTATGAAAAAGATTTTTGTTATTGCCGCCGCGGCTGTTTTTTCTCTTTGTTTACTTGCAGGGTGCGGCTCAAAGGCCGTTACCGTTGTTGAAAACGGCATCATTCAAGGCGAAGGCACCTATCAGGTAAGCGCCACGCTTGAGGGAGGCTCGGGCAAAGCAAGCATAGAAACGCCGGTAACCGTTACGGTAGACAGCAGCAATGCCATGACAGCCACCATTGTTTGGGGCAGCTCAAACTACGACCTTATGGTAGTTCAAGGCGTGGAATACACGCCCACTTCCACGAACAAAAACTCAACGTTTCAAATTCCGGTAAGCTCACTTGACCAGCCTCTTTCAGTGCAGGCGGAAACCACCGCAATGAGCACGGCTCACCTTATTGACTACACCATTACCTTTGATGCAGCAAGTGCTCGGGCGGCGTAACCATGAAGGGTTTTTCTGCAGGCAAAACCGTAAGACAGCGCGTACTCTGCGCCGTTTTGAGTTGCGCTTTAGCCCTTGGGTTGGCGGGCAGCATGGCAGCAATAAGTGGCTGCACTGCCGCAAGCACCGAAACCGGTTTTCACAACACAAACATTGGGTGCGGCTGGCAACCCACCAGTTCCATGGAGCTTCATTATGCCCAGGGGTTTACTGTTGATTATTACGAGGGCGGCTACAAGCTGGTGTGCATAGAGGGAAATCAGCGCTTTTTAGTAGTGCCTGAAGGAAAGCAGGCGCCCGATAATTTGGCGTCTGACATTAAGGTGCTGCAGCAGCCGTTAGATAACTTATACCTGGTAGCAACCGATTCTTTTTGCCTTATTGATGCGTTAGACGCGCTTGACACGGTATCGCTTTCAAGCGTTCAGGCATCGGATCTTTCCGTTGAGCGCGCAGCGGCAGCGCTTGAAGCAGGCACCATCAAATACGGGGGCAAATACCGCGAGCCCGATTACGAACTTATTGTTTCTACCGGGTGCCCTTTGGCCATTGAGTCTACCATGATTGAGCACTCGCCCACCGTTAAAGAGCGTTTGGAAGATGTGGGTTGCACCGTTCTTATTGAAAAATCAAGCCTGGAAACCCACCCGCTTGGCCGCACGGAATGGATTAAGCTCTACGGTGCGCTTCTGAACAAAGAGGATGTGGCGCAAAGCGTGTTTGACCAGCAGGAAAGCTTAGTTACAGCACTTGAAGGAGAAGAAGCAACCGGTAAAACCGTGGCGTTCTTCTACATTAATTCAAATGGCGCAGCGGTGGTGCGCAAACCCGGCGATTACGTAACGCGCATGATAGAAATGGCAGGTGGCACGTATATTTTTACCGATTTGGGCGGAAGCGAAAGCGCAACTTCAACGGTAACCATGGAAATGGAAACGTTTTACGCGCAGGCAAAAGATGCCGACATTCTTATTTACAACGCAACTATTGATGGCGGCGTATCCTCAATTGACCAGCTTGTTTCAAAGAATGCGCTGCTCAGCGAATTTAAGTCGGTGGAAAACAGCAACGTGTGGTGCACCGATAAAAATATGTATCAGCAAATGGTTGAAACGGGCACCATTGTGAACAACCTGCACACCATTTTTACTGACTCAAGTGTTACTGAACTGGACTTTGCCTATAAGTTAAGCTAAGTCTGAGTAAGAACGGATACTTTTATGTCGTGCAGCAAGAAAGCAGATCAGAAACCAGAAATAACCAGTGCGCAAAAAGGGCGCCATAAGCGCTGCGTTATTGTTTTTATTACGCTTGCCGTGTTGCTGTGCACCCTTTTAGTTTTAAACATTTGCATTGGAAGCATTGCGGTGCCTTTTAACGATTTGATCTCGATTCTTTTTAACGGCGGGCAAAGTGCACAGGCCGACTTAACCGTGCAGTATAAAGTGGTGTGGCAAATCAGGCTTCCCCGCATTATTGCTGCCACCGTTTTGGGCGGTGCATTGGCTCTATCAGGCTTTTTGTTGCAAACTTTTTTCAACAACCCCATTGCCGGCCCCTACATTTTAGGTATTTCATCGGGTGCAAAACTGGTGGTTGCCATTGTGATGATTGTGGTTATGGGGCAAGGTTACGCTTTGGGATCCTGGGCGCTTATTGGTGCTGCGTTTGTGGGTGCCATGCTTTCCATGGCGTTTGTGCTGGCTATTTCGCACCGCGTGCGCTCTATGGGAGTGCTGGTGGTTGCAGGCGTTATGATTGGCTACATTTGCTCGGCCATTACCGAGTTTTTCATCACCTTTGCAAGCGATCAGAACATTGTGAACTTGCACGATTGGTCGGTAGGAAGTTTTTCGGGCATTAGCTGGAATGATGTGGGAATTATGGTTGCTGTGGTAGGTGTGGTAGCCGCACTTACCTTTGGTATGAGCAAGCCCATTAGCGCTTATCAGCTAGGGGAAAGCTACAGCCAGAGCATGGGTGTGAATGTAAAAGTGTTTCGCGTAACGCTTATTTTGCTTTCAAGCCTGCTTGCGGCAACAGTAACCGCCTTTGCCGGCCCTGTTTCGTTTGTGGGCATTGCCGTGCCACACTTGGTGAAAAGCTTTTTGAAATCGGCGAAGCCATTGATTGTTATCCCCGCCTGCTTTTTGGGTGGCGCCATTTTCTGCCTGGGGTGCGATTTAATTGCACGCACCCTTTTTGCCCCTACCGAGCTTTCCATCAGCGCTGTTACGGCAGTATTTGGCGCGCCGGTGGTAATAGCAGTTATGCTGCAGCGTAAAAAGAAGGTGGCATAAATGGCCGAAGAACTATGCGCAGAAAAAGGTGCCGGCGGAACTTGGCCCCGCAGCGCGCAAACGGCAAGCACTAACACAGAGCTTTGCGCTCTTTCTACGCGCAACTTAGTGGTGGGCTACAACGGCGAGCCGCTTATTAAAAACATTGAGATAAAGCTTCATGCGGGCGAAATTCTTACGCTTATTGGCCCTAATGGCGCAGGTAAATCGACCATTTTAAAATCTATTGCGAAATATCTTGAACCCATTGAGGGCTGTGTTTTTATAGAAAAACGCAACGTGCATGACATGTCTGCAAAAGACTTATCAACCGAAATGTCGGTAGTTCTTACGGGGCGCCTTTCTACCGAGCTTATGACCTGCCGCGATGTTGTAGAAACAGGGCGCTACCCCTATACCGGGCGCTTGGGCATTCTGTCCGACGAAGACCACCAGGTGGTACAAGAGTGCATGGATTTGGTAAATGTTACCGAAATTGCCGATAACGATTTCACCCAAATTAGCGATGGGCAGCGCCAACGCGTGCTTCTTGCGCGCGCCATTTGCCAAAAGCCGCGCATTATTGTTTTGGATGAGCCCACTTCTTTTTTGGATGTGCATTACAAACTTGAGCTTTTAAGCCTTTTGCGCACGCTGGCAAAAGCGCAGGGCATAGCGGTAATTATGTCGCTACACGAACTTGACCTGGCACAAAAGATTTCCGACACCATACTGTGCGTGAAGGGTGAAAGCATTTTGCGCTATGGCCCGCCCCAGGAAATTTTCACGCGCGAGACCATCCATGAATTGTACGCCTTAGAAAACGGCAGCTATAACCCGCTTTTTGGAAGCGTTGAACTTGCTGCAGTGCCAGGTGCGCCTTGGGTTTTTGTAATTGCAGGTGCCGGCACTGGCGTACCGCTTTTTCGTGCACTCCAGCGCGAATCCATTCCTTTTGCCACCGGTGTGCTGTTTGACAACGACATTGATTTTTCGCTGGCGCGCGACCTATCGCACCATGTTATTTCAAGCGCTGCTTTTAAGGATGCAAGTGAAGAAGCGCTTGACCAGGCAAAATCGCTCATTGATGCAACAGAAGTTGTGCTTTGTGGCACCAAAGAGGGCAATCCCTTAAACCCCAGCAACGCTCTTTTGCTTGAATATGCCAAGGCGCAGGGAAAACCTGTTATGTATGCGGGGCAAGAACTTCCCTTTTCTTTTCTTGAGCATTTTTCTGGCAAGCAAGATGCGCAGCAGAAGGAAACAAAGCGATGAGCTTTGAGGAATACATAACAGCGGGCGGGCAGCGCTTGCGGCGTGGCTACACCACGGGCACCTGCGCCGCGCTTGCGGCAAAAGCAGCGGCTGAGCTGCTGCTGGGCGGAAGCGTGCCCGAAAGCGTGAGTGTGGTAACACCTGCAGGCGTTACCGTTACGGTGTGCCCGGAAGAGGTGTGCCTTTGCGCGGGCGGCGTAGGCGCGGCGGGCAGCGCGGACGCAGGTGCGGCGGCAGCGGGCGGCGTGGACGTGGGCGCTGCGACGCCAGGCACGGCGGGTGCTGCGACGCCCGGCGCAACCACAAGCGCGCAAGCAACGGTAGTCAAAGATGCCGGCGACGACTACGACATAACAAATGGCGCTTATATTTGTGCCCGCGTTTCATTATGCAACCAGGGCATTTCCATAGACGGAGGCAAAGGTGTGGGGCGCGTGACCTGCCCCGGCCTTGACCAGCCGGTAGGTACAGCTGCCATCAATTCAGGGCCACGCGCACTCATTCGCGCTTGTCTTGAAAACGTTGCTAATGAATACGATTACCTGGGCGGTTTTTCGGTAGTAATAGAAGTGCCTGAAGGCGAAGAACTAGGGCGCAAAACCTTTAACCCCAGCCTGGGCATTGAGGGCGGCATTTCTATTTTGGGAACATCGGGCATTGTGGAACCACGCAGCTTAAAAGCGCTGCAAGACGCCCTGAAAGTGGAAATTCACGTGCGGGCAGAAAACACACCGTGCCCCAAGCGCCTGATAGTGGTTCCGGGAAATTACGGCCAGGCATTCTTAGAAACCATGGGGCTTTCCCCTGAAATTCCGGTGGTAAGCTGCGCAAACTTTATTGGGTTCACGCTTGATCAAGCGGCAGAAGAAGGCTTTGAGCAGCTGCTTTTAGTAGGGCACATAGGAAAACTGGTTAAAGTTGCCGGCGGCATTATGGACACCCATTCACGCATGGCCGATTGCCGGCGTGAGATATTCGCAGCCCATGCCGCAGCGGCTGGTGCAAACCAGCAAACGGTTCTTGCCCTTTTCCAATGCATGACCACCGATGCGTGCCTTGATGTTATAGAACAGGCTGGCATTAAAGATGCCGTGCTTGACCGTTTGGAAGGCGCCTTGCAATACCAGCTTGACCATCGTGCAGGCGAGCACATGGAAGTGGGCGCGGTGATTTTTTCTAACAAAAGCGGGCTTTTAGCATGCACCCCTAAAGCAAAACACCTTGTAGAAACATGGAAACGAAAAGAGGAACAATGATTCATTTCGTAGGAGCGGGCAGCGGAGCTGCCGATTTAATTACGGTACGCGGCGCAAAGCTTTTAGCGCAGGCAAACGTTATTATTTATGCAGGTAGTTTAGTGAACCCCGCATTGCTGGACTACGCCGCACCCGAATGCGCCATTCACAACAGTGCCACCATGACACTTGAAGAAGTTATTGCCGTAATGTGCGCGGCAGAAGAAAAAGGGCAAACAACGGTGCGCTTGCACACCGGCGACCCGTGTTTATACGGTGCCATTCGTGAGCAGATGGATATCTTAGACGAACGTGGCATTGCCTATGATTACACCCCGGGCGTTTCAAGTTTCTGCGGAGCGGCAGCAGCGCTGAATGCGGAATACACGCTTCCCGGCGTTTCTCAAAGCGTTATTATCACGCGCATGGAAGGGCGCACACCCGTGCCCGCGGGCGAGGCCATGCGAAAAATGGCAAGTCATGGCTGCTCAATGGTTATCTTTTTATCCACCGGGCTTTTACAAAAGCTTGAAGAAGAGCTTCTTGCAGGCGGCGCGTACACCAAAGACACACCTGCCGCTTTGGTGTACAAAGCAACATGGCCCGATGAAAAAGTATTCCCCTGCACCGTGGGTACCCTTGCAAAAACAGCGCAGGAAAACAACATTACCAAAACAGCACTGGTTTGCGTGGGCAGCTTTCTGAACAGCAGTTATGAGCGCTCAAAGCTGTACGACCCCACATTTACCACCGAATTTCGCACCGCATGTGCAAGCAAGTAAGCAGGAGTTGTGTATTGCTATGAACATTGCTTTTATTGCCTTTGGAGAAAAAGGGTTTTCCCTTGCTCAAAACGTATCGCAAGCTTTAGAAAAGCAGGGGCACACCATAAGCGTAGCCTGCGGTTTTGGCGAAAATAAAGAAGATCATAACAATTGGGCACGCACGCATTTTGCCACTGCCGATGCCCTGGTGTTTGTAGGTGCAACAGGCATTGCCGTGCGCACCATTGCCCCTTTGCTTAAAAGCAAAGCAAGTGACCCTGCTGTGGTGGTGCTAGACAGTTGTGGAAAGAACTGCATTCCGCTTCTATCAGGGCATTTGGGGGGCGCTAATGAACTTGCCCAAACACTGAGCAGCCTTTGTGGCGCCTACCCCGTTATAACCACCTCGTCGGATTTGAACAACGTGTTTGCCATTGATAGCTGGGCGCGCACGCAAGGCCTTGTTATTCCCCAAACCGCTGGCATCAAGCGCATTACTTCTGCCCTTTTGCAGGGAAAAGAAGTTGAGTGCGAAAGTGATGCTCCTATTGCGGGTACGACACCCGCCGGGGTAAACATGGTTCACGCAAACAACGCTGCTTTACGCTCAGAGCGCCCCCGCTTTTATGTGGGATACCGCAGCAACGCAGCGGCCGATCTTAACGTGATTGCCCCTGTTGTTATCTTAGGAATAGGGTGCCGCAAAGAAACACCAGCTAAGAGCATTGAGCAAAGTGCAACAGCCTTTTTGGAACAATGCAACGTGCACCCTGCCTCGCTTTGCTGCGTGGCAAGCGTGAGCTTAAAAGCAGAAGAGCCTGGCCTTATAGCGTTTGCTCAAAACCGTGGGTTGCCCTTTGTTACGTTTAGCCCCGAAGAGTTGAACGCGCAAGAAGGCACGTTCTCGCAATCTGACTTTGTTTCAAGTGTTGCCGGCACCCCTTGTGTTTGTGAGCGCGCCGCCGTGGCAGCCGGGGGCACGCTGCTTGTTCAAAAAACGGTTGTTGGCGGTATTACCTTTGCGCTTGCGGTAAAAGACATGCCCTTGAGCTGGGAAAATTCTGCACCCGCCACACCGCAGGGGCGCTTAAACGTGGTGGGATTAGGGCCGGGAAACGTTGATTTCATGTCACAGGAAGCCATAGCTGCCCTGCAAAACGCCCAGGTGCTGTGCGGCTACCACGTATACGTTGACCTTGCCAAAAAAGTAGCCCCCAACACCCCCGTGTTTACCACCCCCATGACCAAAGAGATAGACCGCTGCCGCGCCGCCCTTGAAATGGCAGCAAGCGGCAAAGATGTTGCCATGGTATGCAGCGGAGACGCAGGGGTTTACGGCATGGCGGGATTATGCCTTGAACTTGCGCACGAGTACAACAATGTTGAAGTTAACGTTATTCCGGGCATTACTGCAGCTCTATCAGGGGCTTCACGCTTGGGCGCACCTTTAACGCACGATTTTTGCGTTATTTCCCTTTCCGATTTGCTTACCCCGTGGGAATTGATAGAGCAGCGCCTGGCAGCAGCAGCCCAAGCCGATTTTTGCATTGCGCTTTACAACCCGGCAAGCCACAAACGCGCCGACTACCTGCAAAAAGCGTGCGATTTGTTAATGCAACACGGAAAAAGCCCCCAAACCGTATGTGGTGTGGTGCGCAATATTGGCCGCGAAGGCGAAGAAACCTGGACCGGAACGCTTGAGCAGCTGCGCGCATTTCATGCCGACATGTTCTGCACCGCTTTTGTGGGCAATAAAAAAACCTGCCTACTAAACGGAAAGATGGTAACGCCCCGCGGGTATCAGCAAAAGCAGCAATGGAACAACGCACAGTAGAGAACAAATTGCTTTACATGACACGCACACCGCAAAACATACTTCTTTTTGGGGGAACAAGCGAAGGGCGCGAACTTACTCAGCGCTTAGCGAATGCGGGCGCGCGCATATGCGTAAGTGTGGCAACGCCGCGCGGATTGAGCGATTTTGCGGTTAACAACCCACACGTTTCCTTTCACCAGGGCGCCTTAACGCAGGAAGAAAAAGTGCAGCTTATGGCTTCGTTTGACGTAGTAGTTGACGCCACTCACCCCTATGCGCAAAGTATAAGTGAACATGTGCGTGAAGCTGCACGCGCAGCAGGCAAACCTTATGTGCGCGTTTTGCGCCCCCAGAGCAATACCACGGGGTGCCTGGTTGCACCTACCCTTGCGCAGGCTATTGCGCTTATTCCTGCAGAAGGTGCGGTGCTTTCTACCACAGGCGCCAAAGAACTTTCCGCTTATCAGGCGCTTCCTAACTACCAAAAACGCCTGGTGGTGCGCGTGTTAAACGATGAAGCATCGGTGGAAAAAGCCTTGGCACTTGGTATTCCCCGTGAACATATTCTGGCTGAGCGCGGGCCTTTTTCGCAAGAAGAAAACGAAGAAGTATTGCGCAGCTTTAATATAAAAACACTGGTTACCAAAGAAAGTGGCGCAAAAGGCGGCTATCCTGAAAAAATTGCCGCCGCGCAGGTATGCGGCGTTACCGTAATAGTAATTGCACGCCCCCCTGAAAAAGGCGGGTTAAGCGTTGATGAAGCGTTTGAGTTGTTAACAAGCACGAATACTATGAGCCAAGGAGCACTGCAGTGAAAAAGGTATATCTGGTAGGTGTTGGTATGGGAAACCCCAACACCTTAACGCTGGAAGCGCAGCAGGCGGTACAGGAAAGCCAGCTGATTATTGGCGCAAAACGCCTGGTTGAAGCCTTCCCCACCTTTGAAGGCGAACGCCTTGAGCGAATTGCTGCGCAAGACATTGCGCACGCAATACAAACAAGCGGTGCAAGCACCATAAGCGTATTGCTTTCGGGTGACCAGGGCTTTTACAGCGGCGCCGCCGGCCTATACGATTTGCTTACCGAATATGAAGTTTGCGCGCTACCGGGTATTTCTTCCCCGGTGTATTTTTGCGCGAAGTTGAAAAAGCCCTGGCAGGATGCGTATTTAGTATCGGCTCACGGGCGCAGCTGCAACGTGGTGGGCGCCGTGCAAAGCCATGCGGTGGTTTTTGCGCTTACGGGCGGCAGTGCAACGGTGAACAGCATTTGCCAAGAGCTGGTTGAGCGCGGGCTGGGGCAGGTGCACGTTTGGGCTGGTGAGCGCTTAAGTTACCCTGAAGAGCGCATTGTGGGTGGCACGGCAGCAGAACTTGCCTGTCAGCAGTTTTTGAACCTTGCCGTAATGCTCATAGAAAATCCGGCACCTCTGGCGCGCCCCTATACCGCGCCCGGCTTTTCCGACAGTGACTTTCTGCGCGGTAATGCACCCATGACCAAAGAAGAAGTGCGCGAGCTTTCCGTTTGCAAATTACACGTGCAGCCCTGGCATACCATATGGGATGTAGGCGCCGGTACCGGCTCTGTTTCCGTGGAGCTTGCATTCGCAGCACCCGAAGGGCAGGTTATAGCCATAGAGCGAAACAGCGCTGCCCTGGAGTTGTTGGCGCAAAACAAAGAACGCTTTGGCGCGTGCAACTTACGCATTGTGGCGGGAGTTGCCCCCGAAGCATTAGAGCCGCTGCCTGCACCCCACCGCGTGTTTATTGGCGGCTCGGGCGGAAATTTATTGCGCATTATGCAGGTAGCGCTTAAGAAAAACCCGCGCGTTCGCTTTGTGATAACCGCGGTTACGCTGGAAACTATTGGCGTGGCTTTGCAATGCTTCAAGGAGCTTGAACTCAACAATACCGAAATGGTGCAAGTGGGTGTTTCGCGCGCACACAAGGCCGGCCCTTATCATCTTATGAATGCCGAAAACCCCGTGTACATCATGAGCGCGCAGCAAAATTTTGAAACGGAACAGGAAGAAGCGCCAAGCGAAACGCAGGTGAGTAGCACATGCTAGCGCAGCTGCCTCGTGTTCTTTTTGCCGCTGCATCAAGCGGGTCTGGGAAAACAACGGTAACGTGCGGTATTCTGCGCAGCCTGGCGCGCCGCGGCGTGAACGTTTGCGCCTTTAAATGCGGCCCCGACTACATTGACCCCCTGTTTCACCGCTCGGTGCTTTCTACCCCGTGCCGCAACCTGGATTTGTATTTTTCAAGCGAAGAAGAAGTGTGCACTTTGCTTGCGGAAGGGGCAGGCGCTTGCGTGGAAGCAGAACCCCCCTGTTCAACCCCGAACGCCGATGACGCACATGCCGCGAACCCTTCCCCACCCCTTGCCGTAATTGAAGGCGTTATGGGTTACTACGACGGCCTGGGTGGCACCACCGATACCGCCAGCGCCTATCACGTGGCGTGCGCAACCAACACGCCCGTTGTACTTATTGTGAATGCACGCGGAGCCTCGCTTACCCTGGTGGCGCAGCTCAAAGGCATAATTGAGTACCGAAAACCTTCCCACATTGCAGGCGTTATTTTGAATTGCTGCAGCAAAAACCTTGCCGCGCTGCTAACACCCGCGCTACAGCAGGAATGCGGCATTACTGTTTTGGGATATGTTCCCAACAAGCCTGAATTTGCGCTGGAAAGCCGGCACTTGGGCCTGGTTACCGCAGATGAAATTGATAATTTGCAAGAGCGCATAGATGCCATTGCTAACACGTTGGATGAAACTATCAATTTTGAAGCGTTGCTGAACCTTGCAAACCATGCGCCTGCCCTTGAGTATGAGCCTCACACGTGCACCCCTGCTACTACCACGCAGCCTGTTATTGCCGTGGCGCGTGACCATGCGTTTTGCTTTTACTACGAGGAAAGCCTTGAGCTTTTACGCAGGCTGGGCGCGCGGTGCGCGTATTTCTCGCCCTGTGCAGGGGATGTACTTCCGCAGGGCTGTTGCGGCGTGTACCTGGGGGGCGGCTACCCCGAGCTTCACGCCAAAGAGCTGCAGGAAAACACCGCATTGGCGCAGCAGCTGCGTGAACAGCATGCAGCAGGCATGCCCTTTTTTGCGGAATGCGGCGGCTTTATGTATTTGCAGGAGCGCTTGGTTGATATGGAAGGCAACAGCTGGCGCATGGCAGGCGTTATCCCCGGTGATGTTCACTATACCGGCAAACTCACCCGCTTTGGCTATGTGGAACTTACGGCGCAAAAAAGCGGCATGGGCACGCACGCAGGCAACACCTTGCGCGCCCACGAATTCCATTACTTTGACAGCAGCTGCAACGGAAACGCATTCCACGCCGTAAAACACACGGGCAAACAATGGGATTGCTGCGTGGTGGAAAACCGCTTGTTTGCGGGCTTTCCGCATTTTTATCTGCCGAATTGCGAAGGGCTTGCGCGCGGCTTTGTGGAAGCTGCCGCCGCGTTTCAACAAGAGCAGCACCTTTGCCAAAGCGAAGGGGGAAACTCAGTGCCGGCGGACCACAAGCAAGCGAAAACTGCAGCGCAAGCAGGCCGCAAACAAGCAGAAAACCCCAAAGCAGAAGGTGTGCGCCCATGAGTGTTTCCTTTTGCTTGAGCATTGCATTGGCGCTGGGCTTTATAGCCGACCTTCTGTTCGGAGAGCACTTTACCCCTATTTGCCCTGCCATTTTGCTGGGAAAACTCATCGCAAAACTGGAGCCCCCCTTGCGCGCGCGGGCAGGCAATAACCCGGCAAAACTGCGTGCAGCGGGGCGCGTGATGGTGGTTGTTGTGTGCGCAGCAGCACTCCTGCCCACCCTTGCGCTTTCTGTTCTTACCTGGTGTATTCACCCCGCTCTTTTTTGCGCGGTGCAAACATTCTGGTTCTACCAAATTATGGCCACCCGCTGCTTGCGCGATGCCAGCATGCCGGTATATGAGGCGCTTGTCTCCCATGACCTGCCCCAGGCGCGCACCCAGGTTGGCTGGCTGGTGGGGCGTGACACCAATGAACTTACCGCAGAAGGGGTCACGCGCGCTGCGGTAGAAACCATTGCGGAAAATACCAGCGACGGCTCTATTGCGCCGCTTTTCTGGTTTGCGGTAGGCGGCGCACCCCTTGCCATGATGTACAAAGGCATTAACACCATGGATAGCATGATTGGCTACAAAAATGAGCGCTACCTTGATTTCGGGCGCTGCGCTGCCCTGCTAGACGACGTAGCAAACTTCATTCCCGCGCGCATAACCGCCCTGCTTTTCATTGCAGCAAGCGCTGTTTTGCCTGGTTGTAGCGCAAAACGCGCGGCACGCATATGGGCACGCGACCGCAAGAAAAGCACTTCTCCCAATTCAGGGCAATGTGAAAGTGCCGTGGCAGGAGCGCTGGGCGTGCAGCTTTTGGGAGATGCCACGTATTTTGGGCAGGTAGTTCATAAAGAAACGGTGGGAGATGCAACGCACCCCATTTGCCCTGCCAACATTATTACCAGCATAACGTTAATGCTTACCGCAGCAGGGTTCGCCTGCATTGTGGCGCTGGTAATACGCTTACTCATTTTCACCGTTTTGTAGGAAAGAAAACATTCAAGGAGAATTTTTGCATGCTTGAACACGGAGGAGACATCAAAGGATTTCAGGAAGAATACGGCACCCGCCCGTTGGATTTTTCTGCCAATATTGCGCCTTGTGGCGTGCCTGAAAAAGTACGGGAAGCCGTGTGTGCCGCCGTGGATGACGCCATAAACTACCCCGACCCTTTGTGCCGCAGCCTGGTGCGCGCCCTTGCCGCACATGAACAGGTAAGCGAACACGCGGTGCTGTGCGGAAACGGCAGTTCAGATTTGCTATTTCGGCTGGTTTTAGCACTCAAGCCAAAGCGCGCACTTTTGTGCGCACCCACGTTTGCCGAATACGAGCAGGCTCTTACAACGGTGGGCGCCGCGCTTAATTTCTATACGCTTTCCGCCCGCAACGGGTTTACCCTGGGCGCAGATTTTTTGGAGCACATTACCCCCGCCACCAACCTGGTGGTATTGTGCCAGCCCAATAATCCCACGGGCGTTATTCTTCCCCCTGAACTTTTGCATGCCATTTTGCAAAAATGTGAAGAAGTGGGCGCCACGCTTTTGATAGACGAGTGCTTTGTGGGTTTTCTTGATGAAGCGCCTGGTATAAGCGTTGTTTCGTGGGTGAAAGAGCACCCCTGCCTTGTGGTGTTAAAGGCGTTTACCAAGCTGTATGGCATTCCCGGTATACGCTTGGGCTATGCGTTGTGTTCAAACGGCAAGCTCTTAGAAGCCATGCGCGCGGCGGGGCAACCCTGGAGCGTTTCCAATGTGGCGCAGGCAGCAGGCGTTGCCGCCCTTGAGTGCATTGAATATGTGGAAGAAGTGCGCAGCATCACGCACACCCAGCGCGCCTTTTTAAAGTGCGAGCTGGCAGCTCGCGGCATTACAACCTGGGGCGAAGCGAATTTCTTGCTGTTTTATATCCCCGAACAGCCAGGCGCACCTACCTTTGTGCAGCAAATGCGTGAGCACGGCGTGCTGGTGCGCGACTGCTCGAACTATCGCACGCTGGAACAGGGGTGGTATCGCATTGCAGTGCGCACGCATGAAGAAAACGAACGGCTGCTGCAGGCAATGGATGCCGTTTTGCAACAGCGCAGCCCGGAAAGGACACAGCAATGACCGCAAAAGCAATCATGGTATTAGGCACCACATCCGACGCGGGCAAAAGCTTTGTTGCGGCGGCGCTGTGCCGCATTTTTGCCCAGGACGGCTACAAGGTGGCGCCGTTCAAAAGCCAAAATATGGCGCTGAACAGCTATATTACTGCTGAAGGGCTAGAGATGGGCCGCGCGCAGGTTATGCAGGCCGAAGCGTGCGGCATAGAGCCATCGGTGCTTATGAACCCCGTGCTGCTCAAACCCACGGGAGACACCGGAAGCCAGGTTATTGTGCTGGGCGAAGTGCACGGAGACATGCCCGCGCGCGATTATTACGCGTTTAAAGAGCAGCTGCGCCCCACCATCCAAAAGGCATACGACACGCTTGCCGCGCAGAACGACATTATTGTTTTGGAAGGCGCCGGAAGCCCCGCAGAGATTAACCTGAAACAAAACGATTTTGTGAACTGCGGCATGGCTGCCATGGCTCACGCGCCCATTATTCTGGTGGGAGACATTGACCGCGGCGGCGTGTTTGCCAGCTTATATGGCACCATTAAACTTTTGGAGCCGCACGAACAAGCCATGATAAAAGGCACGGTGATCAACCGCTTTAGGGGCGATGTGTCGCTTTTGGAAAACGGCCTTGACATGCTTGAAAGTTTAACAGACGTTCCCGTGGTGGGTGTTATTCCGTACATGCACGTAGACCTTGACGATGAAGACTCGCTTTCCGGGCGCCTTGGCGCCACCACCCCCACCGCCGGCATGGTGGATGTTGCCGTTATTGGCTTGCCTCATATTTCAAACTTCACCGACTTTAACCCCCTGGGGCGCTTCCCCGGCATTGCCGTGCGCTATGTGTATACTCCCCAGCAGCTGGGCGCCCCTGATTTTCTGGTGGTGCCCGGTTCGAAAAACACCATGTCAGACCTTGCCTGGCTTACCCACGTTGGCCTTGATGCGGCAATTCGCGCATACGCCGCCACGGGCAAACCCCTTTTGGGAGTTTGCGGCGGCTACCAAATGCTGGGCAAAAGCATTGCCGACCCTGACCATACAGAAAGCGGCGGCAGCGTGTGTGGCCTGGGGCTTCTTCCTGTTCATACCGTGTTTCACGGAAAGAAAACACGTACACGCGCAAAGGCTACCACCAACACATTTGAAGGCGTGCTTGCCGCCCTTTCCCGCACCACGCTTGATGGCTATGAGATTCATATGGGGGTATCTACTATAGAGGAAGGAAGCGGCGGTATTCCCTTTGCACACCTGGAATATGAAAACGGCGGCGGCAGCGCACCCGATGGTTGCGTATACCGCAACGTTATGGGCACCTATTGTCACGGCCTTATGGAGGAAGGAAGTTTTCCCTTTGAGCTTGCCCGCATGCTTTGCAGCGCGCGCGGGCTGCCTTGCGTTGCCTTCCCCACCGAAAGCTTTCGCGCATATAAAAACCGCCAGTACGACCAGCTTGCCCAAACGGTGCGCGCGTCGCTTGATATGGATGCCATTTATCGGATAGTAAGGGAGGGGCTATGAGTAACCCACTGCAAGAAATACAAATTGTAAAGCCAGCCGATATTGAGAGCAAAAGCTTTGAGATAATTGCCTCTGAACTGGGCGATTACGCATTAGATCCCGTATGTGCGCCCATTATCAAGCGCTGCATTCACACCTCGGCCGATTTTGATTACGCCCAAAATCTGGTGTTTTCAGAAGGCGTGGTGCCGCATGCCGTGAAAGCGCTACAAAACGGCGTGAGCATTGTAACCGATACCAACATGGCAAAAGCAGGCATTAACAAGCGTGTTCTTGCGCGTTTTGGTGGCGAAGTTTTGAACTTCATGGCCAATGCCGATGTTGCCACCGAAGCAAAAGAGCGCGGCATTACCCGCGCCGCTGTTTGCATGGAGCGGGGCGCCGCCTTGGGCAAACCGCTTATTTACGCAGTTGGCAACGCCCCCACCGCCCTTATTCGCTTATACGAAATGCTTGAAGAAGGCACCATGGTAACCCCCGCTTTGATTGTGGGGGTGCCAGTGGGCTTTGTGAATGTGGTGGAATCGAAAGAGCTTATTATCAGCCGCACCGATGTGCCCTACATTGTGGCGCGCGGGCGCAAAGGAGGCTCAAACATTGCCGCTTGCATTTGCAACGCCCTGCTCTACCTTGCCTCAAATAACGAACGGGCATAGAACTGTGTGAACAAGGGGCGCCCCCTGTTCACCGCTTCAAAAATGAGTGATTTTTACATCCTTTAAGATGCCGTAACGGATTTTCAGCGCAACTTATTGCTTCACCTGATAATGCGCATCGTTTCAGGAAATATAAATTGTTTTTTTCCTGCGAAAATCTTATAATCACTGCGTTTGTGGGCTGGTCTTTTTGCCTTTTTCTTTATTGCCATTGCGGTATTTCACATACCCCTGCGCAACAAAGCAAAACAAACTGCCAAACCACAAACCGTGACTTGTGTCTTTACGGCTTGAGTCTTTTTTGATTGCCTGTTCATGGTGCCCTTTGCAACTTCAGACAATCAAAAAAAGCAGCTTGCCCGTAAAGGTGAACAAGGGAAGCAGGTGAAAATCCTGAACGGCACCCGCCGCTGTAAGTGCGAAGCTGGGCGTTTCTAAGGCGAAAGCCAGTCACTGGGGCAACCTGGGAAGGCTCGAACGCGCAGCGCAAAGATTTGAAAAGGCGAAACATTTGCGCGTACTCGCTGCTTAACGCTCATTGTTTCTTTCTTTTTCTCTCTTTTGAACGCATAAGTCAGAAGACCTACAAGACATGGCGTAATTCCGCATGCTAAAAAGCGGGCTTTCCACGGAAAACACGGGCCGTGATGGATTGTTGTCCATCACGGCTTTTTTGTTGGCCGCTTGAGCTGAGCTTTACGGCATAAGGAATAACGCCACAAAAACGAAAGGATTAAAATGAGGAAAGGACTCTTCAGCAAAGGCAGCATAGCCTCCAGGGCAACTGCTACTGTTCTTTCGCTTACGCTTGCCTTTGGCATGACGCCTGCAGCAGCGTTTGCGCAAACTTCAAGCAGCGAAGAAAGCGAAACACCTTTGACAAGTTTGACTAACTCGGAAAGCTTGTCAGAAAGCAGCAATGCGTATACTTCGCAATCGGTAACACTTGAAAACGGCACGTATTCCGTAACGCTTACCGCAAGCACCGGCATGGTTAAGCCCGTAAGCACGGGAGACAACGCTTCAAAAATTGTTGTTAAGGGAGACGATGCCTATATCATTTTCTCGGAAACAGAAGATAAAGACGCCAACAATTACCCCAAGTACGACGGCGCCTGGTTGGGCAAGCATTCTGAAGCACCTGAACCAACAGCATCAAGCGTGGTAAATGGCATTGCTATTACTACCGAAGAGGGAACGGTTGATGGCTTCACGTTTGTTCTTCCTACCACCAAAGCTGCTGTTCAAGCTGCTTTGGATGACAGTGCAAACGAAGACGCCTATTTCTGCATGCGTTATTCCGATAAATACACCAATGCTAAAGGCGAAACAGACAAAGCTCACACGTGGATGGGAAGCAAAGACAACTACTTCACCTTTAGCAACGTAACCAAGACAAGCGACTCCACCGAAATTCCCAGCGCCGATACGGGTGACACCACCGAAGCAATTCCTGCAGCAAGCATTACCAACACCACGGCAATGTTTAAAGTAGCGGCTGCTCAGGTTGAAACAACCGGTGGCAAAACCTATCTTCGCTTTACGCTTAACGGCAGCAGCTACACCGAATTGTTCCTGGGCACCTATGAGCAATGCGTTGCCAACGGCGATGGCACCAAAGACAAAGGCAACGACACCTGGATTCATGGCACCACCGATGTTACGCTAGGCGCTGGCAAGGTAGAATTCGTAATTCCTATTGAGGCAGGTCAAAACAACATTGTGCTTACCTCAATCTCAGGCAATCATTACCAGAAATACCTGAGCGGCACCGAAGAGCTTTCGCGTTGCATGTTCCCGCGCCAAATTTCGGTGAACACCGAAGCACTCACGCTTACCGCGGGCGACTACGAAGCAACCAGAACACTTGCCGTAACTACCACGGGCACGCTTCCTGCTATCACCGCTGCCTCACTTGAAACAGTGGGCGGCCCGAACTCTAACAATTACGCCGAGACCTTAACGCTTACCACCGATGCCTCAGCAGCCTATGTGGGCACCGCTGAAGCTGCCGCCGCCGCAACGGAAGGCGTTGCCGAAGCCGCTAATGGCAGCATTACCATTACGCTTACCGGTAATAACTACGGCGGAAGCGGCTCAAGCTACACGGGCGTTGTTTCTCTGGCGCTTAAAAATGCAAACGGCACCTGGGTAGACACCACCGCAACCATCGACAAAACAGCCAACACCATTACGGTTGCAGGCCCTGCCACGCCGGCTGCAAAAGCAACGGTAAGCTATTCGGCTCAGGCCGATGGCGCCTACCTTGCTGCTCCTACCCAAAATATGGAAGTATCCGGCGATTTGGCTGAATCCTACGGCTACACCGACAGCATTGATTCAACGGAAGGCGTTTCTGCCGCCGACGTTATGGTTGCCGAAGCGCTTAACATCTTTGGCTCTTCCTTTACCAAAGACACTGCAACAACCATGCTGAACTGGAGCTCTTACGGTTATGTAAGCATGTTCTTTGGTACGGAAACAACCAGCAATGGCTTCATGGTAAATGGCGCTTCTCCTAACGATGGCACAGAATCAAGCTATGGCGGTTACAACGGAACCACCATTACCACTACCAAGGTAAACGACGGCGACGTTGTTGACTTCTTTATGTATCAAAGCACCTCTTGGTTGGATAAATACACGTTTATCGATGTTCCTTCCACGGCTTTCGCTGGCACCAGCTTTGACGTTACCGTAACAGGCGTTTCTGCTATGAACGGTTATCTGTACAAAGACCCTGCCGCAACTAAAGCTGCTGCAACAGCAGTTCAAGGTTTAACGCTGGGTACGCTTAACACCACAACAGGCGCAGTTACCAAGCTTACCGCCACCACCGATGCTTCAGGCAAAGCAAGCATTACGTTTGCAGAAGCGGGCGACTACTACCTGGTTGCTTGTGGTACCGATACAACATTGGCCCCTGCAATTATGAACCCCGTTAAAGTAAGCGTTCTTGGTGCAGGTACCTACAGTGCAACAGCAAGCGTTAACAAAGACAGTGACCACACTGCATATAGCATGTGCAAAGTAAGCGACTCTGCCCTGGTTATTGCGGCAGATGGAACAATGAAGCTGCACCTTAAAACCACAACGGCAAGCTACAAGGGCATTTTCCTGGGCGTTTATGCCAATGCTAAAGTAGAAGATACCATTATGGGCACCGCTACTTCCGATGGCTTCTACGAGTACGAAATTCCCGTAACAGCCGCTATGCTTGATACCGCAACGCCCATTTGTCTGCTGAAGAAAGATGGCAAGACCTTCTACAAGAACTCCAAGAACCAATACGCTCTTGAGCTTTCTATCACCAATATTTCAAAGCAGGAAGGCGCAAGCGCTGCTGCTCAGGCAGTTATTGATACTATCAACAAGCTGCCCGACACCATTACGTATGCCGATGGAGCAACTATTCGCGCAGCGCGCACAGCCTACGATGCGCTCATGAACATCCGCAAGGCTGAAGTAACCAACTACGACAAGCTTGTTGCCGCAGAAACCACCTACAACAAGATTCCTATTGTATGGCCCGAGTTGACCACGGGATACGATGAGCTGAACAGCGAAGACTTTAGCAGTGACCCGTATTACATGATTGCCTACAACGACAATACCACCAAGCTTTTCATTAGGTTGTATGTAGACAGCCGTAACTACAATCGCGCGTTTGCCCTGCCTGAAAGCCAGGTTACCGCAGAAACTACAGGCGGTAAGCTTTCCGCTGTTACCGATTCCGACGCTGGTTACATTCAATTCAACGCCAACGATGTTCAGCTGGACAAAACGTATACCTATACGCTGGCAAAAATTGAAGATGGCGAATTGAAGGCAACGAAGGAAATTTCCTTCACCCTGCCAAGCTTCCGCGGCTATAAGGCGTTAGATGCAAACACGTACAACATGGTTTTGCAATCTGACTACGCTGCGCTGAACAACGTATCTGCGGTGGTTGTTTCCGATGGTACAAACATGACCGCAACCGTTAAGCCAAAAACCAGCATTTCTAAGGTGTATGTTGGCACTGCTGAAGAAGCAGCTGCTGCAACAGAAGGCATTATTGTGCCCAATGAACAGGGCGAACTGGTAATTCCTATTACGCAGGCCGACATTGCTACTTCCCTTGCCGTGTTTGACGGCACCACCTGGACTAACCAGCTTGTTCGCCTTGCTGCCGATGAGGCAACTGCTAAGGTAATTAAGCTCATTCAAAACATCTACAGCGATGGCGTTGACGAAAGCGGCAAAGCCCTTACGCGTGATTCCTACTGGGATATTTATCCCGCCGACCGCACTGCAGTAGAAGCTGCAAATGCTGCCTATCAAAAGCTAACAGCAGATCAGCAGAAGGTATTAAGCCAGTCTAATGAGAGCGAACTTTTGCATGCAGTTGCCATGTTCAAGGCGGCCGATAACGTATCTGCCCGGATTGCTGCACTGCCTGCTACCGCCGATGACATTAAAACCTACAGCGACGTTGCCGCCATTTTTGATGTTCAAGCGTACTACGATGACTGCGGTAATAACATCTTTACCTGGTACCCCGAAGGTTCTCAGGGTGCAAGCGTTCAGGCACGTTACGTGCAAAAGCTGGTACCTACCACCGACAAAGAAAAGCTTACCACCCTGGTAGCTGCCGCTAAGAACAAAAACACCTTGAGCATGGAAGCTTCCAAACCGCTGGTAAAGCCGGGCAGCACGGTAAAGGTGAACATTGTTGCAAGCTCTCCGAATGCTTTGAGCTGCGCACAGTTCAAGATTTCTTCAAGTTCTAACCTGGAGCTTGTTTCTATTGAACAAGGAGCAGGCCTTTCCTTTGGTGAAAGCAAGTCTACTTTTGAAGCAACGCTTGAAACAGGCATGGCATCGTTCTATGGCAACACTGCTTCGGCAGCCGATGGCATTGTTGTTGCAACGGCAACGTTTAAGGCATTAAGCGAAGGTACCGCAAGCGTTTCTGTAAGCGATGCCGTTTTTGGAACTTCAGGCAACATTCCCGATGTTGAAGACATTCTGGTAGCCGATGCTTTGAGCCTTACCATTGGTGGCACGTACACCTTTGAGGTTTCAAGCACCTCGTATGTAGAAGCAAGCGGCATGAAGATGGTTACGTTCACCGGCGATGTTCCGGAAAACATGGTTCCCACCATGAAGGGCGCACCTATGTACAAGCTGGGCGATAAGTACGTTGCGCTGGCAACGGCAGCCGATGCCGCCGCTCTTACCACAAATGACTTTGACCTTGAAACAGGCACTGCTACCACCGTTTCCGGTTCGGGCGATGTGAACCTGAACGGCAAGGTAAACATTGTGGATGCACAGCTTGCGTACGATATTGCCACCGCGTATTACACCGACTTCAGCGTTGTTTCTATGGAAGGATTCCTGGAAGCTGAAGTGAATGGCGATGCCTCTATTGATGCAACCGATGCGCGCGCAATTCAGTACCACACGTTCTTTGGTACCTTTGACCAACAATAGGTGCAAAGTAGCGCACACAGTGCGCATGAGCTAGCGAATTTTGCTGATGAAGAGCCTGGTTTTTGGGCTCTTCATCAGCGCTTTTAAAGTAAACATTACAGAAAAGAGGTTTGTTTTGGCGCGTTCAGCAAATAAAGTGATTGCCGCAATTGCAAGCGCAGCAATGGCTGCTTCATTGTGCCCTGTCTCTGCTGCGTTCGCTCAAAACGATACAGAGCTGTTGGGGGCATCAACTGCAACGCATAGTGTGACAAGCAGTTTTTCAGGGGAAGGCGCCGCACAGGTTGCTTCGCCTGAAAGCGCATACGGCTACGTTGAGGGCGAAGGTTCCGGCGAAGGTTCCGGCGAAGAGGCTGGTGCGGGCGCTGGAGCAGGTTCGGGCGAAAACGCAGGTTCGTATGCCGGCACACAAGCCTGCACGGTGCTTGAAGTTGATGCTGTCACAACAGCAAAATCCCTGATTGCGGCCTTACCCACCGCACCCCAAATCACAGCAGCGGGGGCAGGCGTATACGACACTCAGGTAAATGAAGCAGTGAGTGCCTATCAGGCATTAAGCGAAACTGACCAGCAAACGCTTGACTCAACACTGGCACCTGGATCGGGCCAGTCGTACGGGCGCATATTGGAAAACGCACAATGGGCAGCAGCTGCTATGCATGAGGTGGACGCTTCCACTACCCTTTCTGCGGGAACATACAGCGCCACCACCACACCTGCCCTTAGTTCGGAGTACAGCAAGGGCAAATCCACCTCTCCGCGGCAGCGCCCGTGGAGCGTAAAAGACATTACGGTAACAAACGGCAAAGCATACGGCACCATTACGGTGCAAAGTGATTCGTACACTTACATTTACATGGCGGGTCAGAAGTTCGAAAACACCGCAAAAACGGGATATTCCACGTTTGAAAAGGTGCCTCTTGATTTGAACAGCACGCAGTATTTCACGGCATATTCCACTTCTATGGTAACCGAGATTGTGTTTTCGCTTACCACCACCATCGATGAATCTGCAAGCGGAGGTGACAGCGGCGATGCTTCTCTTTTTACCCCTGAGCAAGTGGAGGCGCTTATTGCCGCGCTTCCCCGTGACCCTTACGACTACACCGTTTCTTATGTAGTGCAAGTGTACCAGGCGCAAACTGCGTACGATTCATTAACAGATACCCAAAAAGCCCAGGTAAACAGCACCATGCTTCCTGTTGGATTAAGCTGCGAACGTGCACTGGAAGTTGCAAATTGGGCAGTGAAAAGCCTTGCTGTGGTGGATAATTCCACCACCCTTGCCGAAGGCACCTATGAGCTGGACAAAACAGCCATGGAAACCGATATGGGCTGCAGTGTTTCATCGCGCAACTACAGCTGGAGCGTGCAAAAGATTGTGGTGAAAAACGGCAAAGCAACTGCCACCTTGAAGCGAAACGGCGGAAACACGCCTGTTGGCTCCGCTTATTTTGAAGGGCGCGTGGTGCC
>CAVDDP010000042.1:0-6214 GCA_963607695.1 Hallerella sp. | reverse complement strand
GCCCGCGCAACGTGCCCGCGCAACTGTGCGCTCACTGGTTCCTTCTACTGCTTCCCCACTTACTTAGTACGTATTAAAAATGGAAGCAACAGATCCGCACAGGTACACCTCGTTAATGGCGCGTGCCAAAAGCGGAGCCACCGAAACAACCTTAATGCGCGCCGCCGCAGCTTTTTCTTCATCCACCGGAATGGTGTTGCACACAATAAGCTGCTCAATGGAAGAATCTTTGATGCGCTCAAACGCGCTGCCCGACAAAACGGGGTGGGTGCTGGTCATAAACACGCGCTTGGCGCCGTTTTCCAAAAGCGTTTTTGCCGCCGCGCAGGCCGAACCCGCCGTGTCAATCATGTCGTCGTTCAGAATGCAAATTTTGCCCGTAACATCGCCAATAAGCGCCGTGATTTCAGCCTTGTTGTGACCAGGGCGATCTTTGTGCATAATGGCAAGGTCGGCCCCCATAAGGGTAGACATCTTTTTTGCCTCTTTCGCGCGGCCCACATCGGGGCTTACTACGCAAAGCTCGGCGGGGTCAAAGCCCTTCTTGTTAATGGCATCAATCAAAACCGGCATAGCGGTTAAGTGGTTAACGGGAATGTCAAAGTAGCCCTCAATTTGGCTTGCGTGCAGGTCAAGCGTGATAACGCGGTCAATGCCGGCAACCTGCAAAAGGTCTGCCACCAGCTTTGAGGTAATGGGTTCGCGCGGCGCGGCTTTGCGGTCCTGGCGCGCGTAGCCGTAATGAGCCAGAACAGCCGTAATAGTGCGCGCCGACGCACGCTTGGCGGCATCGGTCATAATCAGAACTTCCATCAGGGCGTCATTTACATCCATGCACGAGCCCACATTGGTGCCCGCAACAGATTGAATGAGGAAGACGTCGGCGCCGCGAACACTTTGCTCGTAGCGAGCGTAAATTTCGCCATTTGCGAATTTTTCCAGCTTGACTGCCCCTAATTCTGTTCCCAGCTCTTGGGCAATTTCTTCGGCTAATGCAGGATTAACCGAGCCAGAAAAAAGCGCCATGCTCTTCTTCATTTCCGTTTTCATGAATGGGCTCCTTGTTGTCTCTAGATGATAGATGGTGTTAATTTTTTGAACGTTTCCATTGTACGTAACAGGCGTTTTATGCGCGAGGTGCGAATAGGCGAAAAACCCTATTTATGCAGGAATGGAATTGATAATCGTTCCGTCTTCCAAGTGCGCGTCACGCAGATACGTTCCCGGCCCCAAAATGCAGTTTTGACCCACGCTGCACGCACCCAAAAGCATGGTGTTGGGGTAAAGCGTAGTATCGGCACCAATGGTGGTTTCGGCAGAAATCCACACCTGGGCAGGGTCAATCATGGTCACACCCGCCAACATGTGCGCCGTATTAATGCGCTTTTGCATGGCACGTGTTGCCTGCGCCAGCTGAACGCGCGTGTTCACGCCCAAACACTCGGTGGCATCTTCCACCACCTGTGCCAAAACGGGGCGGCCAGCACGCCGGGCAATTTCCAGCACATCGGTCAAGTAAAATTCCCCTTGGGAATTATCAGATTTCACCTGGTCAAGTGCAGTGAAAAGCTCTTTGGCGTCAAAGCAGTAAAAGCCGGAATTACACTCCGTAATGGCTTGCTGCTCGGGCGTTGCGTCTTTTTGCTCCACAATGCGCTCAACCTGCCCCTGAGCATCGCGAATAATGCGGCCGTACCCAAAGGGGTTATCCACCACCATGGTTAAAACCACCACGGCTGCCTGCGCTTCTTCGCGCGCCTTAATGAGCGCGCGCAATGTATCAGCGGAAACAAGAGGGCTATCGCCCGTAAGCACCAGCACCGAGCCGTCAAAATCTGCCAGCGCCTCTTTGCACACTGCCACCGCATTTGCCGTGCCTAGCTGCTGCTCTTGGATTACCGTTTGGGTGTCGGCCACCAGCGGCGCTACTTCTTCACGCCCATGGCCAACCACCGTGATCACTTTTTCTACGCCGGCTTGTTTTGCTGCATCAACTACCCACCTGACCAGCGGTTTTTCTAGCACGCAGTGGGTTACTTTGGAATGCTTTGACTTCATGCGCGTGCCTTCGCCCGCAGCAAGAACAATGGCGGCTGTTTTCATGTGATGCCTTTCTGCTAAGGTTTCTACGTGTTATAGCGCTTGTGTTATAGCGCAACGGTGTACCGTCGAAAAATTCCGCTGTTTGTTACCGCGGCGGAACTTATTGCAAAGTTAATAAGCTACAATGCACCATACAATTATAGGCACCGCAAAAGTGCCCGTTGCAATTATGCGCGTATTCTGAAAGGAAAACCATGACTAAACTTGAAGTTTTGCAATCTATTTTGCAGGAGAATTTAGATATTGACCCCGCAAAGGTTACCGCTGAATCAACCTTTGAATCGCTGGGCATTGATTCTCTTGACCTTTTGGAGCTTATCACCGAGCTTGAAGAGCGCCTTGATATTGATTTTGGCGAGCCTGAAGGCCTGGAAAACGTGGGTGATCTGGTTAATTACCTGGAAACTTTGTAAGCGCCACGCCTTAAAACCACGCGCCTGAGCAGGCACAACTACAACATGCGCCTGTGCAGGCAACCCTTGTAAATAAACATTCAACTCAAACCCTTAACTCAAAGGAGCACCATGAGCAATTCAGGAAAGAAAGTTGCCGTTCATTATCGCGGCACGCTCGACGACGGCACCGAATTCGATTCATCCTACAAGCGCAACGAGCCGCTGAAGTTCACCTGCATGGCAGGCATGATGATTCCCGGCTTTGATAAAGCGGTGGAATCTATGGAAGTAGGCGAAACCGTAAACGTTCGCTTAGAGCCCGAGGAAGCATATGGCCCCAGCGACCCCAACATGATTATTGCGTTTCCTATTGCGCAAGTTCCCAACCCTGAAAGCATGCATGTGGGTGACCAGGTAATGCTGCGCGATAATTTTGGCCAGCCTGTTCCCGGGCGCATTGCAGAAATTACCAGCGAAAACATCTCGGTTGACCTGAACCACGAAATGGCTGGTAAAGTTCTGAATTTCGAAATCACGCTTTTGAGCGCTGAGTAATACCTCTAAATAATTCCTTGAGCCGCTGAAGCAATTTCGGCGGCTCTTTGTATGGTTCAGCCACAACATGCGGCGACTCCTGCGTGAAATACGCCTGCGAGCTAAAGGGCGTGGCGCTGTGCTTGCGGCAATAGGTGCCATCGGGCAGCATAAGGCTTGCCTTCGCGGTATCGCGCAACTGCGAATCCAAAATCCATTTCAGCTGGTCTCGCAGCTGAATATCGCGCACCGGGCAGGCAATTTCCACACGCCTGTTTAAATTGCGCGTCATAAGATCGGCGGAAGAGATATAAACCTTTGCCTCTTCGCCCCTGCCAAACAAATAGATGCGCGCGTGCTCTAAAAAACGCCCCACAATGCTGGTCACATGAATGTTTTCCGTGTAGTTAGTAACACCCGGTAAAATGCAGCAAATGCCGCGAATGATAAGCTGAATTTCCACGCCCGCGCCCGATGCCTGCGCCAGCTTGTCAATAACTTCGCGCTCGGTAACCGAGTTAGCCTTAATGCAAATGAAGCCATTCTTTCCCAGCGCAATTTGCTGGTCTATGTTTTGTAGCAGCATGGCTTTAATGCCCACGGGCGAAACACACAAATCGGAATAGGCGGCATCCAGTTTATCTACCAGCATATTGCGGAAGAATGCGGCGGCGTCTTCACCAATTGCCTGATCAGCCGTCATAAAGCTCAGATCGGTGTACATGGTGTTCGTTTTTTCGTTGTAATTGCCCGTGCCAATTTGCGTAAGGTAGCTTGTTTTGTTGTGGGAGCGCAACGTGATAAGGCACACTTTACTGTGACACTTGAAACCTTCGGCGCCATAAAACACCTGACAGCCTGACTCTTCCAGCATTTTTGACCACGCCAGGTTGTTTGCCTCGTCAAAGCGCGCGCGAAGCTCCATTAATACCAACACTTCTTTGCCGTTTTCTGCCGCGCGGCACAATGCCTGCGCAATTTTTGAAGAAGAAGCCAGCCGGTAAATGGTAATTTTTATGGAAAGCACGTGCGGGTTTTCGGCAGCCTCGTTCAGAAGGTGCAAGAACGGATCCACGGAATCGTAGGGGTAAAAAAGAAGCCGGTCTCCATGCTGTATTTGCGGGAATACGGGCTGGTCAGGCACCAAATCTTCCGCCCATCGGGGGTGATACGGCGCGTATTGAAGCCGCAGGGAAATATCCGCGGGCAGCTGGTCTATCAGAGCATACACATAACCCATGTTCAAGGGTGCGCTGTCCACGAACACCTGATGCGTTTCTACACGCACCAGCGCCGTAAGCATTTTTTGGAAGTCGCTTGAAACCGCTTCGCTTAACTCCAGGCGTACCACTGCCAAATGGTCGCGCTGCTTGAGCAGCTTTTTCATCTGACGCCTGAAATCTTCTTCGTTATCGTCAAATTTTTCCTCGTCAAAGCTAATATCGGCGTTGCGCGTTACCGCCAAAACACAACGTTCCTTTACCGTAAACGCATCGAAAAGCGTGGGCAGCCAACTTAGCAAAATATTTTCGGTACGCACAAAACGCTTGCCATCGGAAAGCAGCAAAAACGGCGGGGCGCTTTCAGGCACGGGAACAATGCCCAGCGACTTGTGCCCTTTTTTGCCTTCCAAAAGCGCCGCCGCGTACAAATTCTTGTTCACCAAATGCGGAACCGGATGATTCGCCCCTAAAAGAATGGGCGACAAAACAGGCAAAAGCTCCGTCTTGAAAAAACGATTGACCTGCTTTAATTCGCTTGCACTTAAATCATCGGGCGCAACATCTTGAATTCCGCTTGTTTGCAGCTCTTCCATAACGGCAGCATAAATTTGCTTTTTCATGGTAAGCAAACCCGGAACAACCTTATAAATATGGTGAAGCTGTTCGCGCGGAGTCCAGCCCGTTTTGTTATCGGTGTCGTTTGGTGTCATGTGGGAAAGGTCAAAGATGCTTCCCACGCGCACCATGAAAAACTCATCCAGATTGCTGGAGAAAATAGAAACAAACTTCAGGCGCTCCAACGCGGGAACGCTTGTGTCTGCTGCTTCCTCTAAAACGCGCTGGTTAAAGCGCAGCCAGCTTAGCTCGCGATTTTGCGTGTAATGGTATTGTTTTTGAGAATTCGTTGACATAGATAACCTTCTCGAACGCCGTATTTACTAACAACCAGCTGCTCAGCGCCAAATAAATGCATCACATGTTGCAAAATAAGAAGCCCTGGTATTAACGTGTGAATACGTTCGGGCTGATGGCGCAAAATTAAATCGCTTGCCTCTTTTTTGTCGCTGCACAAAAACGCGCACAGGCTGTCTACCTGGCCTGAGGTTACACTGCTACATTCCCGAGGCAAATCGAAGTAATGCTTTGACAGTTTAAACACCGCGCGTGCCGTGCCGCCTACGCCAACAAGCAATGAACGCGGCTCGGCGTCTTCTGTATCTATATCTATTGTTTGGGCTATTTCCTGGCGCAAGCGGCAAAGAGAGCTTTCACCAGGCAGAATTTTCTTAACACACTTGCGATACAAGCTTAGCGAGCCCACCGGGAAACTGGCGTAATCCACCGGCGTTCCCTGGTCAAACGTTACAATTTCGGTACTGGCGCCGCCAATGTCCATAAAAACGCCGCTGGTCAGGTGCAAATCTTGCATCACGCCGGCGTAACCAAAAAGGGCCTCTTCCGTGCCCGAGATTACTTCCACGTCATAACCCGTGGCGGCACGGATAGCAAGCACTGCTTGTTCTGTGTTGGAAATATTACGAAGAGATGCCGTAGCAAAAACGCTTACATTTTGAATTTCAAGCGTTTGAAGAATGTCACGAAACGTTAAAAGCCCTGAACAAGCGCACTCAATGCCCTCGTCGCTCAGCTTTCCGTTTTCAACATAGCCAGCAAGCCCCAGCATAATTTTCTCGCGAAAAAGAATGCTGAAGCTTTGCTCATGCGTTTCATAAAGTGTGAGGCGAATAGAGTTTGAGCCAATATCAATAATGGCCTGCTTCATTATACAAACCCGTACCTTTCTGCAAAACAGCTACTACCTGGCTTCCTGGCCACTTAGTCGCTTGCGGTGCCTACCACCGAACGGCACGTGCAGTGCCTACCACCGAACGGCACGTGCAGTACCTACCACCGAACGGCACGTGCAGTGCCTACCACCGAACGGCACGTGCAGTGCCT
>CAVDDP010000041.1:0-12743 GCA_963607695.1 Hallerella sp. | reverse complement strand
CCTTATTAACGGCTCTGCGGCGCGCCGCATGGATGTTTTGGATATTCTGCATGATTCCGGCTTGGGAACAGGCACGTATTCCATTATTTCCCAGGGCAACTTAGATTCTATTTTGCAATCAAAGCCTGAAGATAGGCGTGCGCTTATTGAAGAAGCCGCCGGCGTTTTAAAGCATAAGCAACGCAAAGCGAAAAGCGAACGGCGCATTGAACAAATGGAGCAGCACTTAGAGCGCGTGCAGGATATTGTAAATGAGGTGTCACGTCAGTTAGGCCCGCTTGAGCGTAAGGCAAAAAAAGCAGCGGCGTATAAAGATTTGTCTTCGCAGCTGGTTGATTTAAGCCTAAGCCTCGCGGTAGACGATGTGCGTGTTTTGCAGGAAAAATGGGATCAAATCTGCGCCAAAATTGCTTCGGTTGAACAATTGCTTGAACAACGAAAGGCTGCCATTGAGGCGGCGGAACAAGAATCAGAACGCGTTCAGGGGCTTATTCGCAGTGGAAGTGAGAGCTTAACGGAGCTTGCGCGCGTTCATCGTGCGGTTTCGGAACAAGTTGAGCGCCTTGATTCCCAAGGCATGCTGTTTCAGGAAAAGCTGCGTACCAGCCGCTTGCGCTCGCGCGAGTTAGAAGCGCTGTTGGAATCAAACAATCAGCGCAAAGCTGCCCTTACCAGCGAAAATAGCCAGTACGAAACAGAGCTTTCGGAACTGCAAGAAAAGCTTTGCAGTGCGCGCAGTAGCGTTAATGATTTACAGCGCGAGCATTCTGCCTGCTCTGTTGAGCTAAGTGCGCTTGAGCGCAAGGTGTTTGAACATACGCGTTTGCGCCGCGATGCCGAAAAAGAAGAGCAAAATGCGCGCAATAAATATACCCAAACCAAGGAAAAACTTGATATGGCGCAAAGCCGGGTGCGTTTGTTTGATGAACGCATGGATGGGCTTCAAAATGCCTATGAACAGGCAAAAAGCGCCCTTGCTAAAACGGCTTCCCATGCTGTTGAACTCAATGAGCAACTTGAGCGCGCAACGAATGCTCATGAAGAAGCGCGTACGTTATTCAACGAAGCAAAAGAAGTTGAAAAACAAGCGAAAGAAGCTCACGAGCATGCTGTTCAGGAAGAGCGTGTTTTGGCTGCTCAGATGATTGCTCTTGAGCAGGTAGAGAAAGAAAGTCTTGCTCAGGCATCGAAAGCGCGTGCCTGGCTTGACGAAGATGCGCAAAAACAGCGCTTGAACTTGGCACCGCTTTTGCAAGAAATCAATGTTGAACAGGGCTTTGAGCTGGTAGTGGAGCGCCTTTTAGAGGCTCATGTTTCTGCTGTTTTAGTGCAGGATGAATCCTGGGTTTACGAGGTAACGCAGGCATTGGAAGGCAGGTCGCTTTCGGGCTTGGTTACCTTGCTTCTCCGTTGTGATTCTGCTCGTGACAGTTTGCGTCAAGCACAGGAAAAAGAAACGCTTGATTCCTTAGCGCTTCTTTTGCAACGCAACAATCGCACCCTTTTGACAGACCACCTTACGGTAGCTCCTGCTGCAGCTCAAGCAATGCATGCGCTTTTGGGAGGGGTGGTTGTTTGTAAAACCTTAGAAGATGCGCTTTCTGTGCATAAGGAAAGCCCGTACCCACTATGTGCTGTAACCAAAGAAGGACAGATTGTTTACCCTGATGGTCGCATTGTTTTAGGAAAACTTACCCAAGATACCCAAGATGCTAAGCAAGGTGTTATTGCTCGCTCACGCAAGTTGGATTCACTGCGTGAACAACACCGTGAAAGTTCACTTTTGCTTGAACAGTGTGCGCAGGCCGTGGAAGCTGCTGCAGCCAAGGTAAAAGAGCTTCAGGATAAACTTTTGGAATGCGGGCAAGCGTTAGCGCAAGCGCGCGGGAATGTTTCTTCGGCAAAAAATGAGAAGGAACTTGCGGAAAAGCGCGCAGATCAAGCCAAAAAAGAGCTTGAAAGTGCGCAGAGTCAGCGCGAACAAGTGCAGCAATCCATTGATGAAGCGCGCCCGCAGGTTCAGCAATATGCTGAGCTTTTGCAAGCAGCAACCGAAAAGGTTTCGCAGGAAAAATTACTGGTAACGCAGTGCCAGGAGGCTGTTTCTCCTGCGCGCACGAAAGAAGCGCAGCTTGCGCATAACTTGGCTGATGCAAAGTTGAAAGAGGCAATGCTTTCAGAGCGCGAAACGTATTTGCAGCGTGTTTTACAAACCCGGGCTGAAGAGCTTGAAAAGCTTGCCGAATCAAACACGCAAGCACAAAGCGGTCTTGAAGTACAAAAGCGGGTGATTCGCCGGGCGCTTCCCCTGATTGAAGTGTTGGAACTGCTAAGCGAAACGGCGCGTGCACGTGGCCGTGCGCTTGAAGAGGCGTCGGAAGAAAAGCAGCATGCGGCAAGTGCTACGCGCGAACAAGCCGATGCTGCTTCTGCGGCTTTGCGCAATGCACGTGCAGCCTATGAGCAGGTATCGGAAGAGCTCAGTGAAATTCGCGTGGAAAAAGGGCGCCTGGAAATTCAGGTTGAATCAAGCGTTACCACCATTGCAAAAGAGTACGATATGCCCCTTGAACAGGCGCTCGAGCTTCCTTCTTTGGATGATAGGGCGCAGGTAGAGCAGCAGGTATTCACGCTTAAGCGCCGTATTACCAATATGGGCAACATTAACCCCGATGCGGCGCAGGAATACGAGCAGCTGAAAGTTCGCTTTGATTATCTTTCTTCACAATTGGACGATTTACGCAGTGCGCGTGCGGCGCTTCGCAAGATTAATAGCATTATTGATGCGCGCATGAAAGACGATTTTGCGCAAACGTTTGAGCAGGCCAATCAGAATTTCAAAGAAATTTTTGCCGATTTGTTCCCCGGCGGAACCGCTGAATTACTGCTGGTAGACCCGCAAGACATTGAGCACAGTGGGGTAGAAGTGGTGGCTCAGCCGCGCGGTAAGAAAATTTCAAAAATGTCGCTTATGTCGGGTGGCGAAAAATCGTTAGTGGCGCTTGCCCTGCTTTTTGCCGTTTACCGTGTTCGCAACACGCCGTTTTACATTCTTGATGAGGTTGAAGCAGCGTTAGATGATACTAATTTGCGCAGGTTGATTGCGTATCTTAATAAGCTTCGCGAACATACTCAGCTTATCATGATTACGCACCAGCGCCGTACTATGGAAATGGCAGATGTTTTGTTTGGTGTGTCGATGCAAGCCGATGGCGTTACGAAAGTGATTAGCCAGCGCCTTGAGCACGCTTTACAATATGCAGAATAGCGCCGGCGCGCCTTATGTTTTAAGCGCACGAGATAAAGGAGCACAGCATGGGCTTTTTTGATAGGTTAAACGAGGGTCTTGAGCGGTCACGAACCAAATTTAAGGAGCAAATGAATGTTTTGCTTCAGCGCGGGCCTAACCTTGATGATGATTTTTGGGACAGCCTGGAAGAAGCGCTCATTTTGGCCGATGTAGGAGGCGCTGTTGCAAGCCGCGTGGTTGAAAACCTGAAAGACCGTGCAACTCGCATGGCGCTGCCCAATGCGCAAGCGGTTCTTTCGCTTCTCAAAGACCAAATGGCAGATTTCTTTGTGCCTGATGAAAAGGAAATTTTTGGCGGTGCGCCTGCGGTAGTGCTTTTTGTGGGAGTAAATGGCTCGGGTAAAACCACCACGGTGGGAAAGCTGGCAAAGCAGGCAACGCAAGAAGGAAGAAAAGTGCTGCTGGGAAGCGCCGATACGTTTCGTGCGGCGGCAATTGAGCAGTTGGAAGTGTGGGCGCAGCGTGCAAACGTGCCCATTTGTATGCGTGAACGGGGAAGTGACCCGGCAAGTGTTTGCTATGACACGCTTGAGCAGGCACAACGCGAAGGCTCCGACTTGGTTTTGATTGATACGGCGGGGCGCCTTCACACTTCGAATGACCTGATGCGTGAGCTTCAAAAAGTGGTATCTGTAGTGCGCAAGCGCTCGGAGCTTCCCGTGTATACGGTGCTGGTTTTAGATGCCACCACGGGGCAAAATGGTCTTTCCCAGGCGCGCGAGTTCCATAAAGCGCTTGAGCTTGATGGTGTTATTATGACCAAGCTTGATGGCACGGCAAAAGGCGGCATTGCGCTTGCTGTGTCGCATGAGCTTCATCTTCCCCTTTTGAAAATTGGCGTGGGAGAAGGCCTTGATGACCTGCGCGATTTTGATGCGCACGATTTTGCTCAAGCACTCATAGGTTCTTTTGGTGAAGAAGAAGCATAAAAGCAGGTAACCGAACAACAAGAAGAAAGAAGCCAAGCATGCTTGAATCGCTTTCCGATAGACTTCAAGGGGTATTTGGCCGCCTGAAAGGAAAAGGCCGCCTTACCGAAGAAGATATAAACGATGCTATGCGTGAAATTCGCATGGCGCTTTTAGAGGCCGATGTTAACTTTAAGGTGGTCAAAGGCTTTATTGCGCGCACCAAAGAGCGCTGTTTGCAAGCGGAAGTTCTTGATTCTTTAACCCCTGCGCAAAACGTGGTGAAGGTGGTTCTTGATGAACTTACGGCACTTTTGGGAACGTCTGACAGCCGTTTGGTGCTTTCAAGCCGCATTCCTAACGTTATTATGCTGGTGGGTTTGCAGGGCTCTGGTAAAACTACCGCTGCCGTAAAGCTGGCGTATTTGCTTAAGCAGCAAAATCATAATCCGTTAGTGGTTGCCTGCGACGTGTATCGCCCCGCTGCAGCCGATCAGCTGGAAACGCTTGCCGGTGAAATTGGCGTGCGCTGCTATAGAGGGGCAGGGCTTGACCCCGTGGCAATTGCCAAAGAGGGTGTGCAGGATGCCATTGATAACATGCGCGATGTGGTTATTGTAGACACTGCTGGCCGCTTGCATGTAGACGAAGAGATGATGACCGAGGCGCAAAACATCAAAGAGGCGGTAAAGCCTGATCAAATTTTGATGGTAGTAGATGCCATGACCGGCCAGGACGTGGTAAATGTTGCCGCCTCGTTTGCGCAGCGCGTAGATTTTGACGGCGTTATTATGTCTAAGATGGACGGCGATGCACGTGGTGGCGGTGCTCTTTCAATTCGTGAAGTAACGGGCAAGCCTATTAAGTTTATCTCACAAGGCGAAAAACCCGATTCGCTGGAAGCATTTCATCCTGATCGCATGGCAAAGCGCATTCTGGGCATGGGCGATGTGGTTTCGCTTATTGAAAGTGCCGTGAAACTGCGCGATGAGCAAGTAGAAGAAGAACAAGCGCAACGCATTGCCAAAGCGCAGCTTACCTTCGACGACTTTTTAGACATGAATAAAAAGATTAAGAAGATGGGTGGCGTATCTAAGCTTGTTTCTGCACTTCCGGGTGGCGATAAAGCCATGGCAAAAGGGGAAGTTGACGAAGGTGCGCTTGATAAGATGACGGTTATTATTAACTCTATGACCAAAAAAGAGCGGCAGAAACCCGACCTTATCAATGGAAGCCGCCGTGCCCGTATTGCTGCTGGAGCAGGGGTTACGGTAACAGAAGTGAACCAGCTGATAAAGAAGTTTAACGAAACGCGCAAGATGATTAAAAAAATGACGTCGGCGCAAGTTGCGCAGCAGGGTAAAAAAGGCAAGAAGGGCAAAAGGCGCGGCATGCGCGGTGCTTTTGGTGGCGCAAACCCCTTGGGTGGCATGAGCGCCGCTGACCTTAAGAAATTACAAGATATGTTAGGAGAATAAGCTGTTTTGTTGAAATTACGCGATTTGTAGTTTACTCTTGCCAAAACTGCTATTTCGTAATAACATACAAAACTGCTGTTTTCTAGGGCTTGCGAGCCCAGGTTATAGATTTACTTAAACATAGAGAAAAACGAAGGAGTTCATCTTCATGGTAAAAATTCGCCTTGCACGTCACGGTTCCAAAAAGCGTCCGTACTATCGTATTGTTGTTGCTGAATCTTCTGCTCGTCGTGATGGCCGTTTTATCGACCAGGTTGGTACCTACAACCCCTGCACCGAGCCTGCTACGGTTCAGGTAGATTTAGAAAAAGTTGATCAATGGATTGCTAAGGGTGCTCAGCCCACCGATACCGCTTTACGTTTGATTAACAACGTTCGCAAGGAAGCATAAATATGCCTGAATTGACCGAGAAAATCTCTGGTCTTGTAGAGACGGTTGTTCGTCCCCTTCTTGATTTTCAGGATGATTTCCAAATTTCCGCTTATGAGGAAGAGGGGAATACCATTGTTGTTGAGCTCCGTGTGAATGAAGCCGACGCTGGCAAAGTGATTGGCAGGCAGGGTCGCGTTATCAAAGCGGTTCGTACCATTGCACGCGCTGCTGCTTCGCAGGAAGATGCTCATGTTGAAGTAGAGCTCATTGATTAACAATGAATGTTTGGGTTGACGTTGCCGTTTTAACGGGAACCAAAACACTTGATGGAAGGCTTGTTGTGCGTAGCGCACCAGGCCTTCCGTTTTTGTTATCGCGCGGGATGCAGGTTTATTTTGTTCCGCCCGTATTAGATGTTCCCAGAACGGCAGTTGTAGAAGAGATAGCGCAAAACGCCGGCGACAGTTATCTTGTTCGCTTTAGTAGTTTGTGTGATAAAACAACAGCAGGGAAGCTGTTGGATTGTCATGTGTTGGTACGCAAAGATGACCTGGATTCGGTAAACGCTGCTTTGGCGGAAGATTCGTTTCTTTCCTATGCGGTTGAAGATGTTGAAATGGGTTCTTTAGGCGTGGTTACAGCTTTTGAACAAATGCCCGGTCAGTTTTTATTACGGGTAGTTTCTGCTGATGGCAGCACGTTTTCTATTCCTTTTGTTGATGAATTCATTTTGGACGTTAACCAAAAGGAAAAAATTATTCATGTTGATATTCCCGTTGGCCTTTTAGAGTTGTAAGGGGCGTTTATGCGCATTGATACGCTTTCTACGTTTCCTGATATGTTTAGCTCAATTATGGGCTCCTCTATTATGAAGCGCGCTCAGGATAAAGGCTACGTGGAATTTTTCGCGCATGACCTGCGTGATTGGACTCATGATAGGCATCGCACCACCGATGATGACCCTTATGGTGGTGGCTGCGGGCTGGTAATGAAATGCGAACCTATTTTTGAAGCATACGACAGTTTAGTGCACGCAAGCAAAGCTGCGCCGTTCACTATTTTGCTTTCTCCCACCGGCGAGCGTTTCAACGATGATCTGGCAACAAAGCTTTCACAGGTGCCGCACTTGCTGTTTATTTGCGGGCATTACGAAGGCATTGATGAGCGCGTTTATTCCTTGGCAGACGCTACGCTTTCTTTGGGCGACTACGTGCTTACCAGCGGAGAGCTTGCCTCTATGGTGATAATTGATGCGCTGGTGCGCAAGATTCCCGGCGTTTTGGGCGCAGAAAACGGTGCGGTGGAAGAAAGTTTCAATAACAATTTGCTTGAGTATCCACAATACACGCGCCCGGCAAGCTATAGGGGTATGGATGTTCCGCCTACGCTTTTGTCGGGTAATCATGCGCTTATTGCGCAGTGGCGCCGTGAGCAAAGTTTAGAGCGAACGTATCGTTTGCGCCCCGATTTGCTTGAAGGGGCAGTGCTTTCGCCCGAAGATAGACGTTTTTTGCAATCTTTAGAAGAGCAGGAATAACATGAGTTTTTTAGCGGTATTATGGTGTGCCTAACAAAGATTCGCTTTACTTAGAAACCTCAAGGAGATTTTTGCATGTTTGCATTGAACTCAGACGATACCCATAAAGCCGGCTTTGAACATGATGAGCCACAGGGAAGTGCTTCAACTTTTGCGTCTATAGAGAATAGCGAAGCTGCCATTCCAACCAAAAAGAAGAGTTCAGTTTTGAGCTTTTTGATTATGATTGTAGTGGTGGTTTTGGTTTCAATGGGCTTGCGTGTTTTTGTGTTTCAGCCCTATGTTATTCCTTCTGGCTCAATGGAAGATACCATTATGACCAATGACATGGTGTTTTCCGAGAAAATATCGTTTTATTTCCGCTCGCCTGCGCAGGGCGATATTGTAACGTTTACCGACCCTTTGGATTCAAGCCGCACTCTTATTAAGCGCGTTATTGCAACCGGGGGGCAAACGGTAGATTTGCGCAACGGGGTGGTGTATGTTGACGATGTTCCTTTAAGTGAAGACTACACCGATTCCAAACCTTCGTATCCCTTGAATTCCAACATAACATATCCGTACACCGTGCCTGAAGGGTGCCTTTGGGTAATGGGAGATAACCGCACGTCATCTCAGGATTCCCGCTACTTTGGAGCTGTTAAGGAAAGTAGCGTTACGGGCCGCGCGTTTTTCACCTACTGGCCATTAAACAGCATTGGTCTTTTGCAATAGAGAGTAGCAAGCGAAAGCTTATAGACACAAGGTTATAAGATATAAGCTTAAGATAAAGGAGAGCTATGGCAACTGAAAAAGATACGGGAAATAATCTTCCCCCTACCTTTCAAGAGGTAATTATGAACCTGCAGCAGTTTTGGGCAAAGCAAGGCTGCGTTGTATTGCAACCATACGATAATGAGGTAGGAGCAGGTACCTTTCATACTGCAACAACACTGCGTGCGCTTGGCCCGGGTGTTTGGCGCACTGCCTATGTTCAGCCGTGCCGCCGCCCTACCGATGGCCGCTATGGCGAAAACCCCAACCGCATGCAGCACTATTATCAATTCCAGGTTTTGATTAAGCCTTCGCCCGAGCGTTCCCAGGAATTGTACTTGGAAAGTTTGGAAGCCATTGGCATTAAGGTAGACGAGCACGACGTTCGCTTTGTAGAGGATGACTGGGAAAGCCCAACGCTTGGCGCTTGGGGTCTTGGTTGGGAAGTATGGATTGACGGCATGGAATGCACGCAGTTCACCTATTTCCAGCAGGTAGGCGGCTTTGAGTGTAACCCCGTTCCCGTGGAAATTACCTATGGTCTTGAGCGCTTGACCATGTATATTCAGGGGGTCAATTCCGTTTATGACATTGTGTGGAGCCGCTCCGAAGACGGCACGGTTTTCACCTATGGCGATGTGTTCTTAGAAAACGAGAAGGAATTTTCTGCTTATAACTTTGAAGTTGCCGATACCGAGTTGCTCTTTGGTGAATTTGACCGCTACGAGGCAGAATGCAACCGCGTTTTGGCGCAAGGATTGCCGCTTCCGGCTTACGATTATGTTCTGAAGTGCTCGCATGCGTTTAACTTGCTTGATGCGCGCGGTGTGATTTCTGCTACTGAACGCATGGGATACATTTTGCGCGTTCGCACCATTGCCAAAGCATGTTGCGCAAGTTACTTGGAGCACGTGGTTGGTCAGGCTCCTGCGCAGGAAGAGATTGAGGCAGGTGCGGCGGCGCCTTCCCCTGCATCTTCTGCCGTTACAGAAAAGAAGGAGGCATAAGATGACAACGCAAACACTTGCTTTTGAAATTGGTACAGAAGAGCTTCCTGCGTTTGATTTGCATAATGCAACCATTCAAATGGACAAATTGGCGCACGCTGCATTTGAGGAAGCGGGTATTCCCTATGGGGAAATTTCTGTTTATTCCACGCCACGCCGTATTATTCTTATTGCTACCGAAGTTCCCGAAGTAACGCAGGCGCTTGAAGAAGTTTTCAAGGGGCCATCTGCCAAAATTGCGTTTGACGAGAACGGCAACCCCACCAAGGCGGCGTTGGGTTTTGCGCGCGGCAAGGGGGTAGACCCCCGTGAGCTTGAGCGGCGCGAAGAAAAAGGGGTGGAATACGTTTTTGCCACCAAGCGTACGCCGGAAAAGCACGTGGTGGATTTGCTTCCAACGTTACTTCATGGTTTGATTACCGGGCTTTCCTGGCCGCGCCCGCAGCGTTGGGGCACCGGAACCGACCAGTTCCGCCGCCCGGTGCGCTGGCTTTTGGCGCTTTTGGGAACAAACGTGGTGAACGTGGAATTCGCCGGTCTTTGCGCAGGGAATACCACGCGAGGGCATCGCTTCTTAGCACCAGGCCCTTTTGCTGTTGCTCATGCAGATGAGCTTTTGGGCGTTTTAGAGAATGCTTATGTGGTAACCTCGGAAGCAAAACGCGAAGAGATTATTCGCCAGCAAATTAAGGCGATTGAAGAAAAAACAGGGCTTGTTGCCGATTTGCCTGAAAAAGTTATGGCTGAAGTGGTGAATTTGGTTGAGTATCCAACCGCCATGGTGGGTACCTTTGATGAACTATTCTTAAGCGTTCCGAAAGAAATCATTGTGGATGCCATGCTGGTGCATCAGCGTTATTTCCCGCTTTTCACCAAAGAGGGTGCGCTTACGAACAAATTTATTGTTACTTCTAATGGCAACCCCGAATTTGAAGCGAACATCATTGATGGCAACCAGCGTGTTGTGGCTGCGCGCCTGTACGATGCAAAGTTTTTCTACGACGAAGATTTGAAAAAGCCGCTGGAAGCGTATGTTGATGATCTAGAAAACGTGGTTTTCCAGGAATCGTTGGGAACAACGCGCGCAAAAGTGAGCCGCATTCAATCGCTTGCTGGTGAATTGGCAACACAGGCTGGCCTTCCTGAAGAAGATATTACCGATGCAAAGCGCGCAGCTTATCTTGCTAAGGCAGACCTGGTAACCAGCGCGGTGGTGGAATTTACCAGCGTTCAAGGAATCATGGGCTCGTATTATGCACAAGCAGCGGGCGAAACGGCGCAGGTGGCGCAGGCAATAGCCGATCAGTACCGCCCCCGTTTTGCAGGCGATACGCTTCCGCAGTCTAAAGTGGGCATGTGTGTTGCTGCAGCTGATAAGCTTGACACCATCTGCGGCTTGTTTGCGGTAGGGCAGGGTCCCACGGGCTCTTCTGACCCCTTTGCATTGCGCCGCCAGGCTATTGGTATTATTGCCATGCTGCAAGCAGGTTTGGCTATTTCGCTACAGAGCGCTATTGATTTTGCGCTTGATTCCTATTGTTCCCAGGGAATTGAATTCGACAAGGCGGAAGCCCGCGCGCAAATCATTGACTTCTTTGTTACCCGTACCAAGGTAAACTTGAAGGATAGCGGCATTCGCCCCGATACCATTGATGCTGTGCTTGCTGCACAGGTAGTAGAGCCTGCCGTGATTATTGCGCGTGCAAAAGCGCTTGAATCTGCGCGCAGCACCGAACCCGATACGTTTGACGATTTAGCCACCGCCTTTGCGCGTGCCAATAATCTGCGCAACGAAGAAGCGGGTTGTGCCGTTGATGAAAGCTTGCTTGAACAAACTGAGTATGCACTTTATAACGCTATTACCAACGCACAAGAAAAGGTGAACGAAGCGCTTCAAACCGATGATTATGCGGCTGCATTGCAACAGCTTGCCGCTTTGCGTGGCCCCATTGATACCTTCTTCCAAGACATTATGGTTATGGATGAAAACCTTGCATTGCGGGAAAATCGTTTGAAACTTTTGAACTTATTTGTTTCCGTTTTTGCTCAAGTTGCCAATTTTGGACTTATGGCAAAATCGGTTAAATAAATTTGGGCATTTCGCAGCGTTTTTTACGTGCTTTGGGTGTGTTTCGCTTATAGTACGCTCTGAACAGGTAAAACAGTGGCTGTCATGTTTTTATGTGACAGCCATTTTTTGTGCCGCTTGTCAAAAAACCTTATTTTGCATGATAGACACAAGCCCGCAAAAAGCTCATAGTGCAGCTTGTCACGTTACATAAAAGTGTACGCAAAACATAAAGTACAAACTGTTGAAAGGATGAGACATGCCGTTTTTACCTAAAGGATTTGAGTGGATTATTATTCTTGTTGTTGCTTTGCTTATCTTTGGTCCTAAGAACCTTCCAAAGTTGGGCGCTGCTTTTGGTAAAACCGTTAAGAACTTGCGCGAAGGTTTAGGCGACGGCAGCAAGGATAAAGAAGAGGAAGAGCAAGCCGCCGAAGCTGAAGTAGTAGAGGAAGCTCCGAAAAAGCGTGTGGTGAAAAAGATTGTAGAAACCGACGAAGAAGACGGAGCAGTTACTTCCGATCAAAAAGAGGAATAGCTCTTTTACTTCTTGTTCAGATATAAAAATTGAATTTGGCTCAAGGTTTTCGCCTTGGGCCAAATTTTTTTTCTTGACAACGTGTTGGATGCGTGTTTAAATGCAAACGTGTTCACAAATGAACGCGTTAACTTTTAGAAAGGTTCAACCATGGCAACGTACACAAAAGGAGAAGAAACAAAGCGACAGCTTGTTGATCTTGTGTACAACATGCTACGCGACCGCAATGCTTCTGATATCACGGCGCGCGTTGTTGCCACGGCGCAGGGGTGTTCTGCCGCTGCAATCTATAGGCATTTTGATAGCTTAGAAGAGCTTCTTTCTGTTGCCAGTGTTCGCTTTCTTCACCCATACATGGAAGAGTATTCTGCTCTTATGGATTCAGATTTGCCTTTTCTTGAGATGTATGTGCAGGGGTGGGAGCTTTTCAATCGCTATGCCTTTGAGCGCCCCGATTTGTACTATCGCCTGTTCTGGGGCGAGGAAAATTCAAATTTGGGAGATGCTGTGCAGGAATATTATCAGCTGTTTCCCTTTGAAGGCTCGCTCAAGTCTGCGGCATATTTTTACACGCTTATGTTTGACGAAAATATGGTTGATCGCGATTATCTTATGATGCATCGTGCATGCAATATGGGCTTAGTAAACGATGAAGAAGCACATTATTTCAGCTACACCAATGTGCTTATTGCGCGCGGCATGATTTATGACGCTATGTCTGTCACCGATGCGGAGCGCGGCCGGCTTCGTGATACGTGCAGTAGCCTTATT
>CAVDDP010000040.1:0-3189 GCA_963607695.1 Hallerella sp. | reverse complement strand
CATAACCTGAAACCAACACATGAACAATGTTAGGAAGATAGGCGCCCCCGTATGCGCCTGCACGCGCATCGGCATCAATGGTAGGCGTAACTCGTTTCATTTCACCCAGGCGCGTATAAAGCTCATCGCGAAACGCTTGCAAGCGCACCGCTTCAGCGGGCTGCATTTCAACCGCTGCACGGCATGCTGCCGCAAAAGCGCAGATGTTCGGCACATTTTGCGTGCCACTGCGGCGCCCTTCTTCCTGGCCGCCTCCCAGCATATACGCATGAAACGGCACCCTGGCTGCCACGTATAAAACGCCAACACCTTTGGGTGCGCCAATTTTATGCCCCGAAAACGAAGCAGCATCTACGCCTAAATTTTGCATGTTCACGGGGATTTTGCCCAGCGCTTGCGTGGCGTCGGTATGAAAAAGCGCACCTGATTCATGCGCAAGGTGTGCCAGTTGCTTAATGGGCTGAACCGATCCCACTTCGCTATTAGCTAGCATCACGGAAACCAAAACGGTATCTTCGCGCAACGCTTCTTTCAGCGCATCTGCGCTTACCAAACCACGGGAATCTACCGGAAGAAACGTAACATCTATTCCCTCACGCTTTAAACGCCGCGCCGGCTCTAAAACGGCATCATGCTCAATGGACGAAACAATAACATGCCCTGAACTGTGGTTTCCCTTATTTGCGCGCTTTTGTAATGCAGCGCGCGTAAGGCCAAATAAAGCAGCATTATCTGCCTCGGTAGCGCCCGAAGTGAAAATTATCTCAGCGGGACGCTTTGCTCCTAAACTTTCCGCTACGCTCTTGCGTGCTTGCTCCATAAGCTCAAAAGCGGTGCGCCCCGGCGTATGAAGAGAATTGGCATTGCCGCCACCCGCCAGCACATGCGCAGGCCCACATTGCATGAAAGGAGCAAGCGCCGCTGCTGACTCTTCACAAAGCGGAGCAGTTGCTGCGTAATCAAGGTAAATGTAGTCGCTCACGCCTAGCACCCCTGATTCGCCACACGCGCCAAAGATTCAATTTCCTGCAACGCGCGCGCCGGGTTAGCTGCACCATATACCGCATTGCCGCACACAAAAACATCGGCGCCTGCTGCTGCCACCCGTTCAACCGTTGCAACACCAATGCCGCCATCTACCTGAATCAAAGGCGCTACCTGGTGCTTTTTTGCAAGCTCCACCACTTGTGCTACCTTGTTTTCGCTTCCTTCAATATACGACTGCCCTGAAAACCCAGGTTCCACGCTCATAACAAGCACCATATCAAGCTGCTCAATAAAGGGCTCAAGCACCGCAACCGGCGTTTTTGGCTTAACGGAAAGCGCCACTTGAACACCCGCATCATGAGCCACCCTAAGTGCCTGGAAAATTTCTGCATCTTGTGCGAACGCTTCCACATGCATAGTAACCATGTTCGCCCCTGCCTCCAAATACCAGGGAAGTTGGCGCGTTGGATTGTCAATCATCAAATGAACATCCAGGGGAATGTGCGCAATGCGTGCCAGCTGTTTTACCACCGGCACCCCAATGGTCAAATTGGGAACAAAATGGCCATCCATAACATCAACGTGAATATAGCCTGCACCTGCATCTTCAATAAGAGCAATTTGATTTTCAAGCTGTAGAAAGTTTGCAGATAAAATAGAGGGGGCTATCTTTGGCTCCTGAAACATGTGCGCTCCTTTTTCGTGAATTTCGGTGCTCATTCTAGCGCAACACGGCACAAGCCCTGCCCGTGATTTACTGCTTTGCACTATAATAATCGTAATTGAGACCACCTTTGGCTTAGCGTATAAGCGAAAAGCTACCTGAGAGGCTTTTGTTATGAACCCTGCCCCCCATTCTTTTGATGCATCCGTGCAATATTTTGTGTATCACAGCCCCTACGGCAGCTTGACCATTCAAGCCACCAGCACACATGTGACCTGCATAAAGTTTGGCGATGAACAATTGAGCGGCCCGCGAAAGCCCAATAAGCTTACCAACGCCATGGCAAATGAACTTATGCAATACTTTGCCGGCAAGCGCACTTCTTTTGATATTCCTGTTGCTCCTTCAGGCACCGCATTTCAGAAAAAGGTATGGGAAGAAATCATGCGCATTCCCTACGGCGACTCTGCCGCCATATCTACCATTGCGGCGCGCTTGGGGGATGAGTCGGCGTATCGCGTGGTAGGAGCCGCCGCAAAACGCAGCCCCCTTGCCATTGTGATACCAACTCACCGCATTTGTGCTGCTCCCGGGCGCAAATTGAACGCCACGAAAGCAAACGTTTTTGCCGCCGCGCTCTTAAAAGCCGAACGCCACTATTTGGGATTAGAGTAAGAAAGCGAACGCCCTTCGCCACCTTGCCTTCACTTTCGAGCGTTAATAGAACTCCGGTTTGAGCGGTCGGTCGAGCAGTGCATCAGCAACGCAGCGCGGGTCAAAGTTTTCCCACACTACACGACGCACAACAGTGGTAATGGGAAGCTCCACCCCCACTTTTTCGGCAAGCTGCCCAAGCGTTTTGCACGCCACCGCCCCTTCGGCAACCATATGCGTTTGGGCCGTGAAATCTTCCACACTTTTTCCGTTGGCAAGCATTTCTCCCAGGCGGCGGTTACGCGAGTGGCGCGACATGCACGTTACAATTAAATCGCCTGCGCCGGCAAGCCCCATGCAAGTAAGCGCCTGCCCGCCACATGCGGTAACAAGGCGGCTCATCTCGGCAAGCCCACGCGTTTGTAACATAGCGGCGGTGTTATCGCCATAACCCAGGCCGTAGGCACAACCAGTAGCAATGGCAATCACGTTTTTGAAGGCGGCGCATAACTCTACCCCCAAAACATCGCTGCTCACGTACGTACGAAAATACGGGGTAGCAAAAAGCTCTTGAAAGAACTGTGCTGTTTTTTGGTTTGAACTGGCAATAACGGTAGCTGCGGGAATGCCTAAAATCACTTCTTCGGCATGATTAGGGCCAGAAAGTGCTGCCAGGCGTTGCTCGTTTCCTAGAACGTCGGCAAAAATTTGCACGCCCACCATGCCGGTTTGCGCTTCTACCCCTTTCGAGCAAATAATCACCGGCATGTTTTCGCCAACAAAAGGCGCTATTGCTGCCGCCGTGTCGCGCAAGGTAGAAGAAGGCATCACGATAACGCAAGCCTGTGCTTCGCTTAGAGCTTCACGGTAGCTGGTAGTTGCAA
>CAVDDP010000039.1:0-7174 GCA_963607695.1 Hallerella sp. | reverse complement strand
GCAATACAGGCGTTTACTTCTTCAAGAACCTCTTCAACCGGGCGGCTGGTAGCGTGCCCGCGCGCCACATGAACAATGCAATACGAGCACGCATTGTTGCACCCATCCTGCACTTTTATGCCGGTTCGGGTGCGAAACCCTTCCCCTACCGGTGCGTAAAAGGGCAAAGGGGAAAGCGAAGTTGAAGGCGAAGAGTCCACGGATAACAAAGCGGCTGAAAAAGCTTCAGGGGAAGCATTTGAAGAAGCCTGCGCGGCAGCATTTCGCACCAGCTCTTTCAGGTAATCGCTGGTAAGTGCTTTGCTTACCACTTCAATGCGAGAAGAAATACGCTCGTATTCTTCCTTATGAAGAGCGGCAGAACAGCCCGTTATAATAACGCGCGCACCTGCAGCGGTTTTACAAACATGCCGAACCGTTTTTCGGGTTTTTTTCTCGGCCTCGCTGGTAACAGCACAGGTATTTACCACCACCAAATGAGCTTTATCTAAAGGCGTTTGAACAAGCCCTGCCCCTAAGCACAACGCAACGTAGCTATCGGACTCAACTTTATTTACTTTACATCCCAGATTTACTACATGAAAGTTCATAACGTATTTGTTCCTAGCAGCGCGCCGCCCAGTTGCCCCAAGGAATATAAAACAAGAGCAGGGGCAACAATACCCGCTGTTTCTGTTCGAAGAATGGAAGAACCTAACGATACCAAGTGTGCATTTTCGCATTGCATGAGCGCATGAATTTCTTCAGCTTCTATGCCACCTTCCGGCCCAACTACAACAGCTAGTTTTAATTCAGCAGGATCTTTCGAAACACCTGATACAAATTGAGATAAGGCCTGAATCAGCTTTTCGCTTTCGGGTGCTTCTTCCCAACAAATAAAAAGCGCATCAAAATTGCGTGCGAGCATGCAAACCTGCGCTACCGTTTGTGGCATTTCCACCGTTGCAATATGAGTTTGCCCCGATTGCATGGCGGCACTTTTAGCAATATTGTTCCAGCGCGCAACGCGATCTTTCGCGCGCTTTTCATCAAGCTTTACTACACTGCGCTTGCATTTCAAAGGAATAAAACAAGAAACTCCCAGCTCAGTGGCATGGCGGATAACAAGCTCCATCTTTTCGCCTTTAGCAAGCCCCTGAATAAGCGTAATGTGCGGGCAGGCGTTTTTCGCTTCAAGTTTTTGGCAAATACAAACATACACACGGTTTTGCTCAAAATGGTCAAGCTCACACTCAAAGTAATTGTTTGAAGCGTCAATAACGGCAACGTGCTCGCCCGGTTTCATGCGCGCAACCTTTAGGTGGTGTGCGTCACTTTCGCTTAAACGCAGTTCAAAGCACGCTTTTGTTTCTTCAGATAAAATTTGCTCAGGCAAAAAATAATGCGGAAGCGCCATGAAATACCTGCTTTAGCCACTAAAAACGTCGCGAAGCTTTTCAAGGGTTGAGCGAGGCTCGGCAACATTTTCACCCATGTCTTCGGCAAGTTTTTCAAGAAGCTCACGCTGGCTCTTAGAAACTTTCTTGGGAATTACCACGCCCACATGAACATACAAGTCGCCGCGATTTTCCGAGCGCAAGCGTGGCATACCATAGCCACGGGCGCGCACAATTTGGTCGTTTTGGCACCCTTCCGGAATACGTACTTTTACTTTTTCATCGGGCATAATGCCATCAATAAGAATTTCTGCGCCAAGAATTGCCTGAATAAACGAGATATTTGCACGAACATGCAGGTTGTCGCCTTCGCGCTCAAAGAACTCATGCTCTTGCACGCGGCAGGTTACAATCAAATCGCCCGCTGCAGCACCGTTCATGCCCGCTTCGCCGTAACCGGAAATGCGCAGTTGCTGGCCATCACGAATACCCGCAGGAATATCAATGGATACGCGCTGTCTATCAGGCACGCGCCCTTGACCTTCGCATTCGGGGCACGGGTTTTCCACCGTTTTACCAATGCCGTTACACTTGGGGCAGGTAGAAGAAGTTTGAATGGCGCCCAAAAACGTTTGCTGAACACTGGTAACACGCCCGGTACCATTACAGTTGCTGCAGGTTACTTCGCGACCGTTTTCTCCTAGGCCGGTGCCTGCACAATCCTGACACGGTGCTAAGCGGTCATAGGTAATTTCGCGCTTTATACCAGTAGCAACTTCTTCAAGCGTTAAGCGAAGGCCAACGCCCATGTCGCGACCGTTTTTGTTCACGGTACCGCGGCCGCCAGAAGCACCACCAAAGAAGCTGCTGAAGATATCGCCCATACCAAAGCCACCAAACATGTCTTCCATGTTTACGTAGCTATCGCCATAGGGGCTACCGCCGGCAGCTCCCGGAATGGTTCCAAATCTATCGTATTGCGCACGCTTTGTAGAGTCGGAAAGTACATCGTACGCTTCGTTTATTTCTTTGAACTTTTCTTCCGCATCGGGAGCTTTATTAACATCGGGGTGATACTGACGCGCTTTCTTACGAAACGCTTTTTTTATTTCATCATCCGTTGCGTTCTTTGACACACCAAGAACTTCATACAGATCTGCAGCCATCAAAAACCTTCCTAAACCTCTTTACACCAGAAATGTACCTTATCACACTCATTAATCTTACGAAAAATGAACTAGCAACTATCGGACAAAGCATCGCGAGCGCTGCGAACGGCAGCCACCACACGCGAGTAATCCATGCGCGTAGGGCCAATAACCGCCACAATGCCTTGATGGTTTCCCTTACCAAATTTACTTGCCACAACAGATACGCCCAAAAGTTCAGCCGCGCCGTTTTCGCTTCCAATGCTTACGGCCGGAACTGTGCTTTCATCAGCGGTAACGCAACGGTCAAGAATTTCTAAGAGCAGCGCATCGTCTTCCACCATGTGCATTACCGGAATGATGGATTGAGAATGCGAAAACTCGGGCTTTGAAAGCAAGGTGCTCATTCCCAAACTGTGGGCATGAACGCCTGAACCTTCGCGTAAACACGCCAGAATTTCGTTAACACAAGTAGAAACAAGGGGGTCGCGCAAGGCGGCGCCCATAACTTCCTGCAAGCCGCTTTCAAGCTCATGGAGCGAGCGCCCGCACATAACCTGATTCAAATACACCTGCACGCGCGCTAAATCATCCGAATCAATGTCAAACAAGGTATTTACGTGCTTGTTCAGCACTTCGCCATCTTCCGTTACTAACACGCATAAAAATTGTGTGGAAGAAAGCGACACCAGCGAAATTTGCTTCAAACGAAAATCGTAAAGCGCAGGAGCCAATACCACCGAAAGACAATCGGTAAAGCGCGAAAGCTGAAATGACATTTGCTGCAACAAATCATCAAGTTCGCTGGAAGTTTCTTTCAGTTGCTCAACAACATGCGCATACGCGTCATCATGAGGCACTAAATCGCGCTCAATCAGGTCATCCACAAAAGCGCGATAGCCCGCATCGGTAGGAATGCGCCCCGCAGAAGTATGCGGCTGCAAAAGATAGCCGTCATCTTCCAAGCGGGAAAGCTCATTTCTCACGGTGGCGGAGCTTACGCCTAAAGGGTAACGCTCAATAAGGGTACGGGAGCCCACGGGCAGCGCATACGAAACGTACTCTTCAATGAGTGCGCTTAAAACGCGTTGGCGCCTGTCCGAAAGCATAAGTTCCCTCCTTTGTGAGTGTTTGGTATCTGTGTTTAACTGCCCTATTGTAGCAGTGTGTTCAAGCATGGGTAAAAACGTAAGTTTAAGTTTGATGAATTGTTACCGTTACGCCAAATCAAAGATGCGACCGTAGAGCTCATTGCCGCAAAGCCACCCTTTTTCTGTTGGTTTATAGCGATTGTCTTCGCATACGCAAAGCCCTAACGCGCAAAGTTCTTCAAATGTTTCGTTCACTTTGGGAAGAAGCTGTTGAGCCTGCTCAACAGCTTCTTTTGAAACACCACGCGCCATGCGCATGGAAAGCATTAAATCCTCTGCACGCATTTGGGCAGCATTTAAATCATCGGTTATAAGCCCATCTTTTTTACGCATGCGGCGGGTGGCATTCTGCGTCATGGTTGCCGCACTTCTTCCCATGCCTAAATACGGCACGCCGGTCCAGTAAGAAATATTGTGCTTGCACTCGTAGCCGCTAAGCGCATAGCTTGCCACTTCGTAGCGCGAAAAACCTGCTTCACTTAAAAGCTCTGCCGCGCGTTTCATACACTGCGCTTCAAAATCGTCATCGGGCTCTTCCATGGCGCCTTGAGCTACCTGGTGGAAAAACACGGTGCCAGGCTCAATGGTAAGCGGATACACACTCACATGCGTTACCCCCAGCTCAATGGCTTCTTGTACACTTGCCTCAAAGGAAGAAAGCGATTGCCCCGGAATACCGCACATCAAATCAACGCTCACGTTCTCAAAGCGCTCTTTTGCCACTTGCACTGCCTGCCGCGCTGTTTGTGCCGAGTGCGCACGCCCTAACAGCTGCAACACCTCATCGTCAAAACTTTGCACCCCAAGGGAAAGCCGGTTTACCCCCAACGCCCAAATGTCGTTTATCAAACGCTCAGTAACGCTTTCGGGGTTTGCTTCCATAGAACACTCAACATCGGGCTCTAAGCGCATGAAGTGCGAAAGCGCATATAAAAGCGAAGAAAGCCTGCCTATTCCCACATAGCTGGGTGTTCCCCCACCCAAATACACGGTTTCAATGGAGCTAAGTTCCCCTTGTTTAGAAGCGCGAAGGATCTGGCAAACCAAGTCTTCTATGTAGGCGTCAATCTCGGGGGAATTAGCAGGAACAGCGCTTGAATCAAAATCGCAATAATGGCATTTCTTTACGCAATAGGGAATATGAAGATAGAGCGCTTTATAAGGGTCATGAGGCATGGCTGGCTCCTTTGTTGTTAGTAGTAGTATTGTGGCTGTTCATTGGCGTGTGTTCTTGTATTTTTTCAAGAAGCTCATCAAAAACAGCGTTGAAATCATCAAGCGTTATGCAGGAATTTATGCGCCCTCGGGCGGCGGCAGCACCCGGCAAGCCCGTCATGTACCACATGGCGTGTTTTCTCATGCGGCAAATGTTGCGCCCCTCGCGTTGCGATAAAAGGGAGGCATGAACACGCGCCATCGCTATGCGTTCCTGGGGTGTGGGGAAAAGGTTGGAAGGAATTGTTTGGGCGCTCAAGAACGCGTTCACCTGCGCAAAAATCCACGGGTTTCCCTGCGCCGCGCGCCCTATCATCACGCTATCGCAATGCGTTTCCGAAAACATGCGGCGGGCGTCTTCTGCGCTTTTTATATCGCCATTTCCTATAACAGGAATGCTCACTTGTGCTTTCACGCGCGCAACCGCACCGAAATCAGATGCTCCTCTATACATTTGCGCAGCGTATCTGCCGTGAACTGCACATGCTGCTACCCCTGCTTGCTCCATATGCTGTGCAAACTCGGGGGCGGTTTCTTGCCCCTCATAAAAGCCGCGGCGAAACTTTACCGTTACGGCGTGGTCTACCGCATGCACTGTTTCCTGAACAATGCGCGCTGCTAAAGCAGGGTCATTCATCAAAGCGCTTCCATCGCCTTTGCCGCAAATTTTTCGCGCAGGGCACCCCATATTGATATCAAGGTAAGCCAGAGCATCCCCCAGATACTCTTCAACCCACGCTGCTTGCCGCGACATGGTAAGCGGCTCATGCCCAAAAAGCTGAACCGCCACTTTTTCTTCGCCTTGTGCTAAATCAAGCAGATTGCGCGTTTTGGCGTTTGCAAACGAAAGCGCTTTGGAAGAAACCATCTCGGTATACGTTAAGTGAGCGCCCTGTTGCAAGCAAAGCGTGCGCATGGCGGTATCGGTTACCCCCGCCATGGGCGCCAACAGCACTTTTTTGCCCGCGAGATAGCTCTGGAGCTGGTCACGATAAAAAGACGTGGTCATGGCGTGTTAGTCATCCACCTTCAGAATGGCCATAAATGCTTCTTGCGGAACTTCCACATTACCAATGGCTTTCATGCGCTTTTTGCCTTCTTTTTGCTTTTCCAGCAGTTTGCGCTTACGCGAAATATCGCCGCCATAGCATTTTGCCAGCACGTCTTTGCGCTTTGCTTTTACCGTTTCACGTGCTAAAACGCGCCCGCCAATGGCAGCTTGAATGGGAACTTCAAAAAGCTGGCGCGGAATAATTCCTTTGAGTTTTTCCGCTAAGGTGCGGCCGCGGTCATACGCTTTGTCTTTATGAACAATAAACGAGAGCGCATCAATAGGCTTCCCTGATAACAAAATATCAAGTTTTACCAGTTCACTGGGGAAATAATCCTCAAACTCATAGTCTAAGCTGGCATAACCTTTCGTGTAGGATTTCAACTTATCAAAGTAGTCCATAATAAGCTCTGATAAGGGAATACGCCAAATAAGCTCAACGGTAGTGCTTGAAAGATAATTCATGTTAATAAATTGTCCGCGGCGCGCAACCGTTAAGTCCATAACGGCTCCCACGAAATCGGGCGGAACCATTATCTTTGCTTTCAAGAAAGGCTCTTCAATAAAGTCAATTTCACCGGGGTCGGGCATTTCCTGGGGGGATCGAATGGTTAATACTTCCCCACCCTGACAATGAACGCGATATTCAACGCTGGGTGCTGTTGCTAAAAGGTCCAGGTTAAACTCTCGTTCAAGGCGCTCTTTGATAACTTCCATGTGTAAAAGCCCCAAAAAGCCCACGCGAAAGCCAAAGCCCAACGCATGCGATTTTTCAGGCTCCCACACCAGCGCCGGGTCATTCAGCGCCAGTTTTTCAAGCGCTTCTTTCAAGGGCTCATACTGGTCATTATCAATGGGAAAAAGCCCGGTGAAAACCATGGGTTTAGCTTCACGATACCCGGGAAGTGCCTGGGCTTCTTTGTTGGTGCAAAGCGTAATGGTATCGCCCACTTTTACCTGGCTTACCGATTTGAGCCCGGTAACCAAGTAACCCACTTCGCCCGTATAAAGCGCTTCAAGAGGCGTTTCTTGCGGGCTGCGCGCACCTACTTCTTCTACCAATGTTTCGGTGCCTGTTGCCAGCATTAAAATGCGATCACCCTTTTTAACGCATCCATCCACCACGCGAATAAGCGCCACCACACCGCGATACGGGTCAAAATAGGAATCGAAAATAAGCGCTTTGAGCGGGGCATTCGCGTTTCCCTGAGGTGCGGGAATGGTATACACAAT
>CAVDDP010000038.1:0-4982 GCA_963607695.1 Hallerella sp. | reverse complement strand
CCTTATTATGTGCTGCCATCTCTTTAGCCGCCGCGGTGGCGCTTATGTACAGAGAATCGTTTGCGGCGGCATCAGCACTGTTGTTATTGGTTGCAGCTTCCTCTGAAATTACCTTATTATGTGCTGCCATCTCTTGAGCCGCCGCGGTGGCGCTTATGTACAGTGAATTGTTCGCGGCGGCAACGAATTCGCGCGCATTTTCAACAAGCTGGGCATGAACCCCCGCATATTTCAGGCGCACCTGTAAGTCATTTTTGCGAATGCCACCTGCGAAAACTTTGATATCGGGGCGCGCCGCAAGCTCTTCAAAATCAACATCCCACAGCCACGAGATGTCGTGCCCATCGGCCTCTTTGTCGTTGATAAAAATGGCAAGGGCAAAGGGGCGCTTATCGGCAAGCGCAATGCGCAGGTTTTGGTTCATTCCCGTGGGGTTTTTCGCCAGGTTCAAAAGGGTGGGGTGCTGGCCAATTTGCAAGCGCTCAAGGCGGCCGTTTTGCGGTGAAAATTCACTCACTGCTTCTTGTATTGCTTCGTTTGAGCAGCCAAGAAGGGTTGCCGCAACGCCAACAGCACTCAAGTTATATACCATGTATGAGCCCGGCAGGGTAGAGCTTAACTCAAGCTGCGCCTGGCCTTCAGTGTTTTCAAGTACAAAGTGCGCGCCACCTTCTCCTAAGTTCACCTTTTGCGCTGCCCAATCAAGGTGCGGGCGCGCAAAACCGCAGGTAGGGCAGCGATATTTTCCCAACTGACCATATTGCAAATATTCGTACTCAAGGGGGCTTGAGCAATTTTGACACACTTGCGCATCTGCCACCGAGTTTTGCTCAAGATTCATGCTTTCGCCTACGCCAAATGCAATGTTTTTGTTGGGAAGCGCCTGAGCAATGGCCGTGCATAGCGGGTCATCGGCATTGTAGATAAGCGTTGTTTCCGGGCTTTTTTCAAGGGCAGAAATAATGCTTTGCTGCACCAGCTCAATTTCTCCTGCGCGATCAAGCTGGTCACGAAAGAGGTTAAGCAGCAGCACATATTTGCTTTTGAGCTGCGGTAATACATGAGCAAGCCACAATTCATCGCATTCAAGAACCGCCCATTGCGCGTGCCCGTGCTCAAGCAGTGCCGATGCCACGCCCGAGTCAAGATTAGCGCCTGTTTTGTTGCAACAAACCGTAAAGCCGTTCTTTTCAAGCGCGGAAGCAATAAGGTTGGTGGTGGTGGTTTTCCCATTTGTTCCCACAACGCATAGTGAGCCGCACTCAAGGTGCGCTGCAGCATGGCCAACAAGGTTATGATCTATATAAAGACCAATTTTTCCGGGAAAATTGGCAGCATCGCGATGAAAAATATCACGGAGTGCCCAGCGAGACATTGCTGCGGTGCCTTTTGCGATGCCCTCTGTTAAACTCACGAAATGTGCCTCCCTGGTTTTGCTTACTGGATACTGTTTTGCTTTTGGTAATTGTAAACAATTACTACGGTAAAGCTGTTTCAAATGTGCACCCACCACAATAGGAATAAATGATGCCGGTAAAAGGGCGCAAAAAAGCCCTGCCGAAAGGAGGGGTAGGGAAGCAGGGCTACTTTGGAAAGGCTATGTAAGCAAGCAAGCATGCAATCAATCCAGACAGGAAGGGGAATTCAGGATTGACGCGCTTGCTCTATTTTAAAGGGATAAGCGCCTCTCGAACAAGTACAATATAAACCATTGCGCGCGTATAGTGCTTGTAAATGCCTAAACCATGACTTTACCAACCCCAGCGTTTTTTCAGCGTTCCGTTTACGGGGCAAAGGTAAAGCCAACACGTTGTTAACCCTTAGAGTTTAGGTAAAGGGGATACCATGACCTAAGCGTTCGGGTAAAAGGAATACGATGACTTCAGAACTTACGATTGAAGATACAACACTTGTTGCTTATACGGGAAAAGAGCAAAACATAATTGTTCCCCGTGGAGTAACTATAATTGGCTCAAGCGCTTTTGCCGGCAACCCTTTTGTGAAAAGCATAACGCTTCCGGAAGGGGTACGTGTTATTTCGAAGCGAGCGTTTTACTATTGCACGTCGCTGCACGAAATAGTGCTTCCGCAAAGCGTAAAAACAATAGGGGAAGAAGCTTTTCGCCTGTGCCGCATGCTCAAAACCATAGAGCTGCCGAGTGGTTTAAGCTCTGTTGACGAGTTTGCCTTTTCGGGGTGTATGCTTCTTACCAATGTGCGCTTACCTGCGAGTGTTTCGTTTTTAGGGGCGCAAGTGTTTTCTGGCTGTAAGCGCTTAGAATTGGTAACGCTTGCGGGCAAAGAAATTCCGTTTGCGCTTTTGAACACCAGATTTGAGCCGCCGTTCGCTGAAGATGCTGCATTTTCTGCAATAACGAAAGAGAAACAAAAGAATGCCATGCCGCCAGAATTGTTTGTGGCGTGGCGTGCGTGGCTGGTGGCTTGTGGGCGCTGTGCAAAGCTTGATGCCGAGAGCTGCGGCTATTTATATGAGCAGGGCGCTAAGGTATTTGCTGCTTTGGGATACCACCCTGAAACCGTGAAGTATATTGCAAAGCAAAAGCTCATTCCAAAGAGTGTTGCACTGCAGGCTGCAGCGGAATGTTCTGGCCGTGGCTATGTTGAAGCATGTGCCTTGCTTATGGAATGTGCACAAGGCTTAGATTTGCAGGATGAGCTGGACTTATAGTGCGTTGCAACACGAAGTCTAACCGAGCAGCGGCCGCGACGGAGCGAACAAATGTTCGTATAATGGTTGACATAATAAAGATTATCAGATATCGAAAAATGAAGGCCGGGGGATGTAGGGGGACATATTCTTCAGGATTTTTGGAAGAATTTAATCATGTAGTGGGAATTCTTCGTTCATAGAAGAATCAAGCTCTGAAGTTATAAATTCGTATTCAATAGGAATTCCTTTATCTTGCTTGTTGCATTCTTCGATTGCATTCAGTACGGCTTGTTGTATTGATTCTTCGTAACCAGTAAGTGCTGCAAAGGGTGAAAACTGAGCAGCTCTGTCGTGATGAGACATTGCCGGGCGCAATGACTTGGGGCGCGACAAATTGATAATGCCAGCGTAATCGTTATAAGCGTTTGCTGTGCGTAAAGCTTGCTCTGAAAAATTGCTCATGCGTTGTGCCCTCCAATCTGGTTGTTTCTTTGACGCGCTGTTGCGCCTTCTTGTAAGCTGGTGGCGCGCAAAACTGCATTCTTGCCAAACTTGTTGCGCACATCAAGCACGGTGTTATGTAAACAATGCTCCTTTTCCTTATTATTAACAGCATTCTTTATCGTTGTTCCGCTGTGCGCATTTGCGCTGCTTGCACCCGCATTGTGCGCTGCGCTTGTAGTGCCTTTTGCGCTGGTATCGCCCGCTATAACTGCTTCGCCCAGATCATTGTCCCAATCAAAAAGCGTAAGCTGCTGGTGACTTTTTAGATAAGCCGCTTCTTCTTCTGAAATAACGCGTTCGGCACTTATGTTCAGGCGGCGCACCAGCAAATGCGGGTCTACAATTTTGTCATAAAGGCCCAAAACGGCGTTCATAATGGTGTGTGAGCTGGACGTATATTCATTTAGGTTTACCGTTCCATGCGCATGTTTGGGAACAGCTCTGCCGTACCAATCAAGCGTAACTTCACCCTGGTAGCCTGACGTGCGTCTTTCTTGCCCGCGTTCTTTATGGGCTGGTGTGTATTCTGTCTGTTTCTGTGCCGCTTGCTTCTGCCCTGTTTGTCCGCGTGTTGCGCTTCCCCTCCCGTGTGTATCTGTCTCTAAACAGCTGCGATCATAGCTAACGGTAAGGGTAAGCTTATCGGTTTCAAGCTTTTCTGCCAAAAGGTCAAACGCCAGCGCATCAGCCATTTCTTGCACCACAATACGTGCTTTTTCTACGGTATACGGGCATTGCAAAACCTGCCCCGACGCCTTGCAATTCACTGCGGGCTTGTACGCCTTAATGTCTTCCATGGTAACGGGCTCGTAACCCCAGGCATGGTCAATGAGGAGTTCGGCATTTTTGCCAAACAGCCGGTAGAGCAAATCCTCGTTGTGGCGCGCGCTGAGCTTTGCGCCACCCACCGCGTCTTGCTGCTCTCCCTGCCCTGCGCCACCCACCGCGTCTTGCTGCTCTCTCTGTCCCGCGCGCTGATTCACGCTTCGCAGCGCCTGCCCTGCACTTGTTTGTGCCTGTTCCGTGCCGTTCTGTGCCTGCCCTGCACCTATCTGCACCCCGCCTGCGCCGCCTCTTCCCTTTTCGCCCAAAGAACAAAGCGCTACATCGCCCATGGTGAACATGCCGTTTTCCGCAAGCCTGCGTGCGTATCCGCGCCCCACGCGCCAAATGTCGGTAATGGGCTGGTGCGGCCAAATGCGCTCTTTGTAGCTTTGCTCGTTCAAGCACGCTATACGAACACCGTTTTCATCAGGCTCTTCGTGCTTCGCTAAAACATCCATGGCAACTTTTGCCAAAAAAAGATTGGTGCCAATGCCCGCCGTTGCCGTTATGCCCGTGGCGCGAAAAACACTGCTTACCACCGTGCTTGCAAGGGCGGTGGCGCTCATTTTATACACGTTTTTGTATTTTGATATGTCAATAAAAACCTCATCGATGGAATACACGTGAATATCCTGCGGCGCAAAAAAGCTCAAATACACCTTATAAATTTCCGTGGACACTTCTATGTAGCGCGCCATGCGTGGCCGCGCAATCAAATAATCAAGCTCTACCTGGGGGTTTTGCTGCACTACCGTATTGTCAAACGATGCGCCCGTAAAAAGCGTTTGCTCAAACGGCCGGTACGTTTCAAGGTTTCGTCCCGTGCAATCGGTTTCATAGGGAAGCGGTTGGCACGGCGGCGCTTCTTGTGCAGCTTGATGTGCGGCTTGATAGTGAGGGGTGGCGTAGCCGCTTTTCTGTGCCTCCGCTTGCTGTTGTTCGTGGTTGTGCCGCGTTTCTTGTATTTCCGTTTGTTGTTTAC
>CAVDDP010000037.1:0-4295 GCA_963607695.1 Hallerella sp. | reverse complement strand
GCGATACACCTTACCCGGCGCAATCACGTAGATGGGCGGCTCTTGGTTTTCCATGGCGTGCACTTGGCACCCCGAAGTTTGCGTGCGCAGCAACACGTCGGATTCACCGCGCACACTTGCCTGGTCACCCGAGCGGTCTTTCACGTAAAACGTATCTTGCATGCTGCGGCTGGGATGGTCGGCAGGGGCATTCAAAGCGGTAAAGTTGTACCAGTCTGTTTCAACCTCGGGGCCAGAAATAACGCTGTACCCCAAGCCCGCGAAGAAATCGCACATTTCGTCGGATATCTTGTTAATCAAATGACGCGTGCCCATTTGCTGAGAGCGCCCGGGAAGCGTTACATCCACGGCGGCAGCGTTGATAGCTGCCTCAAGCTCGGCGGAAGCAAGCGCGCTTTTGCGCTGTTCAAGGGCGCCTTCTACAATTTGGCGCGTTTCGTTTACCGTTTTGCCAACGGCAGCGCGCTCTTCCTTGGGAAGCTTTCCCATAGAGCGCAAATACCCGGTTAACGTGCCCGATTTGCCCAAAACGGCAACGCGTACTTTGTCTAAATCGCTGGTATTATCAGCAGCAGAAATTGCTGCAAGAGTTTCATTGCGCAATGTGTCTAATTCTTCAATAACGCTCACGTGCGTTCCTTTCCTTCACTTCAAACGTAACCACAAAGTATACCCCAAAATGCGCGCCCATTGTTTAGCAGCAGGGGAAAACACAACAGCGGCACGGGAGCTTGGTACCCGACCGCGCGCCAAGCTGTGCGCCGATTCCTGTATTCGGCCGAGCACTCAGCCGCGCGCCAAGCTTTGCACCCAGCCGCACGTCAAGCCTGCTACCCTTGCAGTTCGCTTATGGCAAAGACATCGGATTCATGCAAAACACGGTTGGGGGGAAGCTGTGCGGCATAGGCTCGCCCCCGCTTCGTGCGCAAAGCGCGCAAGCCAAACGAGAAATAACACCCGGCGTTTCGCGCCCGTATAAGCTCACTACCCGTACCCGAAAACCAATGGAAAATGCAGGTGCAGGAATCAAGACACCCTGTTTCTTCTAGAATATCAAGCGCTTGGCCTGCAGCTTTTACCGCATGGATAGAAAGTACTTTGTTGCCGGCATGTGCACAAGCGCCCGCAATTTCGCGAAAAACAAAAAGCTGATTTTCGTGCGTGTGCTCATACGAGGAAGAAAAATCTAAACCAATCTCCCCCACTAACCAGGTGCTTGAAAGAAGTTGGATAACATTGTGCGCCTGCGCACGTGCAAGCTCTGCGCTCTCTGCTACTTTCCACGGATGCAAGCCAAGCCCCAGAATAGCATTTTGTGGCAATTCGCATGCTTGAGCGTTACCGTTAGAGAACGCCTGGAATTCATCGGGCACCTCGCTCATGCAGAAAAAATGCCAGCGCGGGTTCTCTTGCGCGAACGCATAAAAGAACGGGTCATGATGCAAGTGACAATGAGCGTCGAGCGTATCCATATCAAAGCCCAAAAATGTGGGTTTTCCTGCGCCTTTGCGCGCAGCGTCTTTACCTGCCGCACCAACGCCTTCGCGCGCAGCGCCTTCCCTTGCTGCACTTTCCCCTGCCATATGCCCTACCGCTCAAGCACGCCGCGCTCTTTGATGAACGTGCGAATGTGCCAGCTGTGGAAGTTGCATATAAACCACATAAGGCCTGAAAGCGGGTACAGCAGCAAAAGCGCCGGCATTAAAATGCCGGAATCCTCGAACAGAAACATTAAAACCGCGGTAACAATAAGCGCGTAAAACGCTCCGTGAAATTCGCTGTGCTGCTTCCAGAATGCCTCGTAAGGGCCTGGTTTTACAATGCCAATGAACAGCAAAAACGCCACAACCACCATAAAAAGTACCGTAAACAGCGGCGAATATACAATAGTATCCCAACAATAAATGCCCACATTTACAAACACTTGAACTACCTGGTCTAACACATTACCTTCGAAGAAATCAACGCTGCCGCCCATGTGCGAGCCACTGTTAAACGTGGTATCCAAAAACAGCACCGCAACCGCCAAAAGGCCGGAAACAAGCACGGCGCCCACCACTTCGCGTTTGCTAAAGCGATGCCCGCTAAACAAGCGCCACGACACAAACATTCCCACTAAACCCCAGATAATCACGCCAAAATTGGCGCCCCACCACGGGGCTGCAATCACGGCAATAATAAAAAGCGAAGCCACCGGGTACAACCACCGGCGCAAGCGTTGCGACAGCTTGCTGAAGGGGCGCCGCGTTAAATAGAACGCCACCAGCATGACCCACGAACCAAAAAGAAGGGCGGCTCCTTCGTTTCCAATGCCAAAGAAGCGCACGCCTTCTACCGGCGCATAGGAAAGGTAGCTGCCCGCCGAAAGGGGGCCTCCTGCCAGCTGATCAAGCACCAGCGTGATAATTGTTGCCCCTAAAAGCCCCATATAAGCCCAGGTCCAGCGGAAAACAAGCGCCACAATAATGCAAATCAGCGATATCTCAAGAACACAGAACCAGAAGTAGTCCAGGCAAATTTCTGCATCGGGGTGCGTGGGTAGCTGCAACATCATTAGATACGTTGCCAGCGGCATTGAAAGCGCAATTATCCAGATAATGCGCGCAGCGGGCAGCAGATACGCCAACACTTTGGGTTGAACGCGAATTTCCAGGAAAAGCAGCAACGCCGAACAAAGAAACGCAAATACAATGCAGGCAACTATAAGCACGGTAAAGCTTGGCTGAGATTCCTGCAACGCACTTGCCATGGCGGAATCGCGCGTGAGAATGTCAAGACGCGTGATAGTAGGCATAAGATCGGTTGCGGGATAAATAGTAAGCTGCGCGGGGAAACGCTGCGAAATAGATATAAGCGCATCAACAGCTGCTATGGCATCTTCTGTGGTGATAAGCCCCAGGCGCCGAGTGTTCGATGACGTGAAAAGCCCCTTGTCAGAGGCATCTTTCATCACAAAGCAGGAATAGTCTTCGCTTTCATCACATTCACCTAAAAACGCAACAGAATTGGTTATGACCAGCGAATCTCCTGTTTTCAGGTTATTCACCACGCGGTTCAAAACCTCTTCCATGGCTTCGGGCGTTATTTCTTCAAATGCCAAAACGTGAAGCGATTTCGTATTCTTATGGTCATCCCAGTTCAAAGCCCCGTTATAGGTAAGATTTGCCGCGGCGTTGGCGTATACAAAGTTGTATAACGCCGGGGTGGTATCTTCCGTAATGTCACTCCATTCCCAACCGGGAGCAACAATCAGAAACACATCGCCGCGCTCTATGGTATTAGCATGGGTGAAAAGCTGATCAATGTCTGATTCCGTGCGCACCTGAGCCATGGTGGTTAGCGGCACGCCATATTCAGAAACCGCACTTCTTGAAAGAAACGTTTGATTGGCAAAGGCGCACGCGCCGGGCACGCAAATGCTGGAAACCCATGTAAGCGCAAGAGCTGCCAAGAACAGCAGCGGCAGAAAGAACAAAACCCCACGCGAAGCCTTCAACGTATATTTTAAGCTGTTTATCATGTGCGAAAGTATAACACGGCGCCTTTTGCGGTATCATGTGCGTTTATGCAATAAGCTTTTAAGCGTGCAAAAAACACTCTTAACAGAAACGAGGACTCATGCCCGTAACAGACTTCTTACGAAGAAACGCCGCCAACTTTGGCAGCGAGGTAGCGCTGGTAGAGCGCAACCCTGAAATTAGAGAAAACCGCCACATTACCTGGCGTGATTATGATCTTATTGAAACTACCGAGCCGCAGCCTTACCGCCGTGAGATTACCTGGCATGTTTTTGACGAAAAAGCAAACCGCTTTGCCAACCTGCTTTTGTCACGCGGCATTAAAAAAGGCGATAAAGTGGGCATTCTTATGATGAATTGCCTTGAGTGGCTTCCCATTTATTTTGGCATTTTGAAAACAGGTGCCATTGCCGTGCCGCTGAATTTTCGCTACACCAGCGATGAAATTGAGTATTGTTTAAACCTTGCAGAAGTAAACGTTTTGGTTTTTGGACCAGAATTTGTAGGGCGTATTGAGGAAATTGTAGATTCCATTCAGCGGAACCGCCTGCTGTTTTTTGCGGGAACCGATTGCCCCACGTTTGCGGAAAGCTACAACGAGCAGGCGGCCAATTGCTCCAGCAAAGACCCCATGATTCCCTTGAAGGAATCAGACGACGCCGCCATTTATTTCAGCAGCGGCACCACGGGTTTTCCTAAGGCAATTCTGCACAACCATGAAAGCCTAACCCAAGCTGCGGAAATGGAACAAATTCATCACAGCATTCAGCATACCGA
>CAVDDP010000036.1:0-2189 GCA_963607695.1 Hallerella sp. | reverse complement strand
AGGGGAAGCGTGCGGGCGCAGAGTGCAAGCGTTCGGGCGCAGAGTGCAAGCGTTCGGGCGCAGAGTGCAAACGTGCGGGCGCAGAGTGCAAACGCAGTACGGCAGGGGAAGTGTGCGGCGGAGGTACAGCAGGGGAAGGGCAAACAATCGAAAACAGCTTGAAACAATGATGCGTTACTATTTTATTTCGTATGAAAAACACTTGTGTGGCATAATGAAGCACAACAAAAAAACGGGGCTTTTGCTTGTACACCAAGGCAAGGTTTTACGGTGCGGCAGGGTTTGCCGGCATTTCAGGAGGCGTGAAGTATGTCTGATCTTCAGCGTGATTTCGTTATTAAAACCATTGAAAACAGGGATGTTCATTTTGTTCGCTTTTGGTTTACCGATGTACTGGGAACCATGAAATCGTTCGCCGTTATTTCAAGTGAGCTTGAAGACGCCTTTGACCGGGGCATGGGCTTTGACGGCAGCTGCATTGAAGGCTTTGGCGGCGCAGGCGAAACAGACATGCTTGCCTTCCCCAGCCCTACTACCTTCCAAATTTTGCCGTGGCGCCCCGATAGCAACGCGGTGGGGCGTATGTTTTGCAGCATTTGCACGCCTACCGGGCAGCCTTTTACGGGCGACCCGCGCTATATACTCAAAGAAATTGCCCGCAAGGCGCGTGAAATGGGCTTTGTGTCAAATATGGGCCCTGAGCTTGAATACTTCTACTTCAAAAGCCCTCAGGAAGCCGAGCCGCTTGACCGCGGTGGCCTGTTTGACTTAACGTCGCTGGATTCCGCTACCGACCTGCGCCGCGACACCATTATCACGTTGGAAAAAATGGGTATTCCCGTTGAATATTCTCACCACGAGCGCGGCTATTCCCAGCATGAAATTGACTTGCGCTTTACCGATGCGGTTTCTATGGCCGATGCGGTAATGACGTATAAGCTGGTAGTGAAAGAGATTGCGCTCAAGCACGGTGTGTATGCGTCGTTTATGCCAAAGCCTTTGCCCAACCAGCCTGGTTCTTCCATGCATGTGCATCAAAGCCTGTTTGACTTAGAGGGCAACAACGTGTTCTACGATGCGCAAGACCCCACCGGCTTTAACTTGTCTACCACAGCAAAGCAATACATTGCGGGCATTTTGAAATACGCCCCCGAATTTTGCATGATTACCAACCAGAATGTGAACAGCTACAAACGCCTGGTGGTTTCCGCGGGTGACCCTTCTGTTCTTGCGTGGTCGGGGTGCAACAGCTCTTCGCTCATTCGCATTCCGGGGTATCGCCCCGAAAGCGAGCAAGACGCGCGCATTGAAGTGCGCAATCCTGACCCTTCCGCTAACCCGTATTTGGCGTTTGGCGTTATGCTGGCGGCGGGCCTTCGCGGCATTGAAGAGCAGCTTGAGCCGCCGGCGCCGCTTGAGGCAGGCGTTGAACTTCCCCTGGATAAGCGTGCCCTGGCAAAGCAGGGTATTGGCACGCTTCCGGCAAGTTTAGGGGAAGCTATTGATTTGTTTGAAGCTTCCGATTTTATGCGCGAAACGCTGGGCGAGCACATTCACAAGTATCTTGTTGAGCACAAGCGTGCAGAATGGGAAGAGTATCAAAGCAGAATTTCGCAGTGGGAGCTTGATAGATATTTGGCGGTGTTGTAAATGCAACGAAAAAGGGTGATTTTCATTGCCGATAGCTTGGATAACGCACGCGTGTTCAAGATGGCGCTCACAGGGCTTGATGTTGAAATTTCAAGCGGGTCTTCGGCGCAGCTTCAGCGGCTTTTACAGCAGCACCCCGATTTTGACCTGGTAATTTTTGAGTCTACGAACGATTCGGGTGAAAAAATTGCGCAAGTTGAAAAGCTGCTTTCTACGGAAGGCACAGGTGCTTTGCTGGTTATTGTAAGCCAGGAGCAGCTCAACGAATTCCGTTTTCCTGTTCAGGTGAAAAGCGATTTTGTGGTGCAGGGAGCTTCGGTGGAAGAGTGCTCGGCACGCATTCGCCAGCTTTTGTGGCCGGGAAATGAAACAGCGGCATCGGATTATTTGACGGTTGACAACATGACCATTAATTTGGCAACCTACCAGGTAAAAGTTGGCGGAAACCCCGTTGACTTTACGTATTTGGAATATGCGCTTCTGGCATTTTTGGTAACGCACCCGGGGCGCACGTATTCGCGCGATGCGCTGCTTCGCCG
>CAVDDP010000035.1:0-5244 GCA_963607695.1 Hallerella sp. | reverse complement strand
AACTGGCGTGGTGCGTGTTAATCGCCGCAGCGCGTGTTAATCGCCGCAGTGCGTGCTAATCGCCGCAGCGTACACTAACCGGCAAATCCTTCGTCTATCAGCAAGTTCTCTCCATCGGCGGCTTGAGTGGCAAGCTGGTCGCACCGCTCGTTTTCGGGGTGCCCGGCATGACCTTTCACCCACACAAATTCCACCTGGTGAGGCTCTTTTGCCGCAAGAAGCCGTTTCCATAAATCGATATTCTTTACGGGCTGCTTGTTGGCATTTTTCCACCCGCGGGCAAGCCAGCCGCCAATCCAGTTTTGATTGAACGCGTTTACCAGATATTGCGAGTCTGAAATAAGCGTAACTTCGCAAGGCCGGCGCAATGCCTCAAGGGCAACAATGGGGCCTAAGAGTTCCATGCGATTGTTGGTGGTGGATTTATACCCTGCCGAAAGCTCTTTGACATGCAGTTTTCCCGTTGAATCGGTGTAATGAAGAATGGCGCCATAGCCGCCAGGGCCGGGGTTTCCGCGCGAAGAGCCGTCGGTGTAAATGGTTACCTTCACAAACGTATCCTTTCATCTTTGAAGCTTTCATGATAACGAAAATTGCTGCATTCTTGCCGTATAATGGCAAACTGAACAAAAAAGCGAAACCACTTTCATTTCAAAAGAATAAGGACAAAAAGCAATGGCGGATGGCCGCATTAGCGATGAAGAAATTCAAAAAGTACGCGAAGCAAGCGATATTGTAGCGCTTATGGGGCAGCGCTCGCCCATGCGTCAGCGCGGGCGTGATTTTTGGTGCTGCTGCCCTGTTCACAATGAAAAAACTCCCTCGTGTAAAGTGGACCCTTCAACGCAGCTTTGGCATTGTTTTGGTTGTGGCGAAGGGGGCGACATCTTTGCCTATCTTATGAAGGTTGAAGGCATGTCGTTTCCGGAATCGGTGCAGTATTTGGCAGATAAGGCGCATATTGTTCTTGCGCGTTCTGCTCATTTTGACAACGGTGGCTCCCATTCAAAGAAAGCGCGTTTAAAAAAGGTGTGTGCCGAATCGGCCGAGTTCTTCCACACCCAGCTCATGCGCGTGAAAAGCAGCGAAACCGATGCGGCGCGCGCCTATTTGGCGGGGCGCAATTTAGGGGGAGCAATCCCGAAAGAATGGATGTTGGGCTTTGCGCCGGGAAGAGAAGCGCTGGTGCGCCACTTAAGCAAAAAAGGTTTTTCGCAGGGCGAAATGATTGAAGCAAATGTGGCAGTTAAAGGCGCAAACGGGCAAGTGCGTGACCGCTTTTTCAACCGCATTATGTTTCCCATCTGCGACGTGCAGGGCGATTGTATTGCATTTGGCGGGCGTATTATTGGCGATGGCCAGCCAAAATACCTGAATTCGCAAGAAACTCCTTTATTTCACAAATCAACGGTTTTGTATGGCCTTGATAAAGCGAAAGTGACCATGGCATCTACTGGCGATGCGATTGTGGTAGAAGGCTACACCGATGTTATTGCGCTTCATCGGGCAGGGGTTACCAATGCCGTTGCAACGCTGGGTACCGCACTTACCAAGCAGCATATTCGCATTCTGGCGCGCCATGCTAAAAATCGCATTATCTATCTTTTCGATGGCGATGAAGCAGGTCAGCGCGCAGCCGACCGTGCTTTGCAGTTTATCGACGACTCCATTACTCCCGAGGCGGGAAGAACGCGCATCGATTTGTGTGCCGTAACGCTTCCTGATAATCTAGACCCTGCCGATTTTGTGGAAAAGCGTGGGGCAGAAGCGCTGCAACAATACCTTCATCAGGCTAAACCGCTTTTGGAATACGGCATTGAACGCAGGCTTTCTGCCTATGACTTAACAACTGCCGAAGGGCGTGCTCGCGGTTTTACCGATGCGCTTTCGGTTTTGGCTCCTATTAAAGATTCTCTTTTGGCAAAAGATTATGCTGTTCAAATTGCGGGGCGCACCCGCACGCGCGAAGAGGATGCGCTTGAGCGCCTGGCGCGCTTAAAGCCTTCACGGGTGCGGGAAGAGCCGAGCGGCGCTGCTGGCGCGGCCGGGGAAGGCCTTGGCGCGGGCGCGGGCGCCGCAGCAGAGGGCACCGCCGCGGGCGCTTGTGGAGCTGCTAGCATGGCTTCAGGCGCAAGCGTTACCAGCCTTTCTTCGCAAGAGATAAGCCGGCGCAAATTTGAGCGCAAATTTTTGGTTTTGTGCGCACAGAACCCTGCCTATGGTTTGAAATGCGCTGAAACCCTTGCTGTTACGCACTGGCATGAACCCGTACATCAAATGCTTGCAAGCAGCATTCTTGACACGCTCGCAGCAAACGCTTCGGCTTCTCCTGGTACTATTATTACCCGCGCATCGCAGGACGTACCCCGTGCCGGAAGCATTTTATCGGGCTCGTTTCGCGATACCAACCAGGCCTCAGCTTCGCTTGAGGCGTTATCGCGCTATTTGTGCGAAGAGCTTGCCGTGGGCGATTTGTGCGAGTCAATTGAAGATATGAAAGCGCAGCTTGCGCAAAACAACTTGAGCGAAGAGGAGCGCGATATACTCTTTCAAACCGTGGTGGCGCTGCAAAAAGATGTTCAGGTGCGCAAAGCTGCCATGAAACCGCTTATCTAGCACTAAAAACGGTGCAGAGTGGGGTAGTAGGAATAAAGGCGCTACAATAGTTTGATGCATTTTGAGATAAGGTAGGAAAACGTATGTTAAAGATTGTGGAATGGCCCAATAGCGCGTTGAAAAACGTGTGTCACGATTGTACGGTGGGCGATAAATCATTGAAGCGCTTGTCTAAACAAATGGCGCAGCTTATGTATAAATCGAATGGTGTTGGCATTGCAAGCCCCCAGGTAGGGCTTGATATTCGCCTTATTGTTGTTGATTGTGAAGACGAGCCTTACTACGGAAAAGACCCGCTTGTTTTGGTGAACCCGGTTATTGTAGAGAAAAAGGGTGATCTTATTGAGAGCTCCGAGGGGTGTTTGTCGCTTCCGGGAATTTCCGTTACGGTTGAGCGTTCTCCGTACGTGCGGGTTCGCTATTACGATTTAGAGGGCGAATTTTGGGAAATTGAAGCCGAAGGCCTGCTGGGTGTGTGCTTACAGCATGAGATTGACCACTTAGATGGCAAAACGCTTATTGAGGCTGCTACTCCCGAGCGTCGTTTGCAGGCAGTAACAGACCTTTCCGCGGCGCGTGCTGCGGGTGCACGCCCGGGCGAAGTGGGCATTGAATAAGCTGGCGCCAAGCAGTTGGCGCCACGTAAGAATTTGAGGTGCAATATGCGCGTAGTTTTCATGGGAACACCCGATTTCGCTGCAACTATTTTGCAGGAAATAAGTATTCAACATACGGTGGTTGCGGCGTACACGCGCCCCGACGCTGTTCGGGGGCGCGGCAATGAGCTGGTAGCTTCGCCTGTTAAAAAATGTGCAGAAGAGCTGGGCATTCCTGTGTATTGCCCCACCAGCTTTAAGAGTGAAGAAGAGCTTGCCCGCCTGCGCAGCTTACAGCCCGATGTTTTGATTGTTGCAGCATATGGGGCTCTTTTGCCGGCGGAAGTAACATCAATAGCGCGCTACGGCGCAATTAATGCACATGCTTCGCTTCTTCCGCGTTGGCGCGGCGCTGCCCCTGTTGAGCGCGCTATCCTGGCAGGTGATAAGCAGGTGGGCGTTTGCGCGATGCGGGTGGATGAAAAGCTTGATGCTGGCCCGTATTGTGTAAGCAGAAGTATTTCGGTAGAGCACCGAAGTGCAAGCGATTTGCTTGATGAGCTTGCCAACGTTGGAGCAGAAGCGCTGCTGAATGCGCTGGCGCAGCTGGAGGCAGGGCGCGTGTTTTGGGTTGAGCAAAACCAGCAAGAAGTTACGTATGCGAAGAAAATTGAAAAGGGTGAGCTTGATATCAGCCTTGAAGATAGCGCATTCGTGGCCGATCGTAAAATTCGTGCCTCAAGTGATGCGCATGCGTGTCGCGTAGAAATAGCGGGAAAGCAGGTAACGCTTCTTTCGGGGCAGGCATATCTTTTAGAAACTGCTGGTAACAGTGATTCAAAGCCTGCGCTAAACGATGTGTACCCTTCGCTTTCCTCTTTGCCAGAGCCTTTACAGGAAGCGCTTGTTGGCCTTGAAACGGGAAGTGTGGCATTTGTGCAAAAACGCCTTTTTTTGGGAACAAAAGAAGGAGTTTTGGAAGTTTTTACGCTTAAACCTGCGGGGAAAAAGGAAATGGATGCAAAATCGTTTGCCGCAGGAATTCAGAACATAAAGAAAGAGCCCACGTATTGGAGGAGCTGTGGAAACTGAGTCAGATGAACTCTTTCGCGGTTGGAAACAACCTACGAAGCCTATAAAAAAACGAACAGGGGCAACGCCGGCGCGCCGTTTTGCCGTGGAGACCAATATTATTGTGCGCGAGCGCAGGGCTTTTGCGCACGAGGTTTTGGAATCGCGCTTGCAACGCTCAAAGCTATCTAAAGAAGATACCGCTTTTGCGCAAGTGCTTGTTTTAGGGGTAGCTGCTACCTGGGGTACCCTTGATGAGATTATCAACAAAGCGCTGGATAACCCCAAAGATATAAAACCAAATGTGCGTGAGGCGCTTCGCATTTCTACCTACGAACTTTTTTTCCTGGGAAAAGAAGAGCATGCCGCTGTTGACCAGGGCGTAGAGCTTTCCAAATACATTGCACCGCGAACGGGTGGTTTGGCGAATGCGGTGCTGCATCGCATTGTTGAGCTGAAAAAAACCTGGCCTTTTGGAGACCCTAAAACAAGTGTTGAGGCTCTTGCGCGCTTTTATGCTTTTCCGCAATGGCTGGCACGCCGCTTGATTGAAGACTTGGGTGCGCCCGATGCTGTTGCGCTTATGAAAGCTTCCAATGAGCAAGCTCCGCTTTTTATTGCGGTAAACAGCGCAAAAGCAACAGATGAAGAAATAGTTGCACTTTTTGCTGAATGTGGCGTTACTGCTGAAGCACAGCGCATAGACGAGACGGACATTCCGGGCTGCTACTTCCTTAACAACGCTAAGGTTTTGCTTGATGGCCGTATTTCTCATGCGCTTGCGCAGGGAAAGATTTTTGTTTCCGATGTTTCGGCTCAGCGCATTGCCATGCTTGCTTTGCCCCCTGAGCGCCCGGCGGCGTTTTTGGAAGTAGGGGCAGGTCGCGGCACCAAAACGCTTTTGCTCCAAAGCCATGCGCTGCGTAAGTACGGTGCGCAAATGAAGCACTATACGGTGGAT
>CAVDDP010000034.1:0-9034 GCA_963607695.1 Hallerella sp. | reverse complement strand
GGGCAAAACGCTATGGAAATTGTTGATGGCAAGGATTTTCTGCCAGAAACGTGCATTTTGTGCGATTGCGGCTGAGTATCTCTTTTCGCTAGTTACCAAAGCATTTACCCGTTCAATTCACCTGCTTTTTTAAAGGGTAGCCTGGAACAAAAATTTGCCAAAAACTGCTGAGTTTCGGGAACTTTGCGTAAATTTTAGGCCGATTTTTGCCTTTGGAAGAGCATCGCGAAAATCGACGAAGCTCTGAGCTGCGCAAATGCTAAGCGCCCTTTTTCTTCCCCTGATTTTTTTACGCAAAGTCTCAAAAACTCAGCAGTTTCTTCCCCTTTTTTATTCTGAGAAGCGTTGGGCGCACCGTGTAAGAGCTTTTTGAGAAGCGTTGGGCGCACCGTGTAAGAGCTTTTAGGAACATTGGCGCACGGCGCAAGAGCTTTTTTGAGAAGCGTTGGGCGCACCAAACGCTACTTCGTGGTAAGGCGCATTCTTCAGCGTGCAAAAGTAAGCATGCAACACGCGTGTGCCGGTTCGGTGGTAAGGCGCATTCTTCAGCGTGCAAAGAAGTTTTCTAAGCAATTTTGACGCTTCGTTTTCAGAGATAAAAAATCTCATTTTTTTATTGAACGCAGCACGCAAAACCTTCATAATTTGAGATTGTCAAGAACACATGACATTTGTGCGTTTCTCGTGCGCAATACGTGTACGTTTTTCGCATGTAATAGGTGTGTGTTTCAGTCCGGGTATTTTTAAGGGGAATACCCATTCGACCAAAGGAGTTTTTTATGGAGAAAACCCAGGTTTCAAGGCGCACATTCCTTGCGGGCTCAATGGTTTCCGCAGGCGCAATTGTGGCCGGGCTGTCTGCTTGTGGATCTTCAAGCAGCAGCAGCAGTGCTTCCGCTTCCGCATCTGCATCAGCGTTTACGGGTGGCGGAACCATTAACGCAGGCATTGCGTATTCAACCTCCAACGCTTACACGCCTGTTGGCGTAAGCGCCGCCGCTGTTATGGCTGCTTATTGCCACTGCTGCGAGGCTCTGTACGACCTTGACTACGCAAACGGCAACGAGCCCTACGCTGCATTGGCATCGGGCGACCCGGTGAAGGTTTCCGATACGGAATTCACCATTGACCTGCGTGCCGACGCTAAATACTACGACGGTTCTGCTGTTACCGCAGCCGACGTAAAGAACGCCATTGAAGTTGAAATGGCAAACGACACCTACAAGTCATTCCTTTCCTTTATCAAGGAAGTTCAAACCACCGACAAAGGCGTTAAGATCATTCTTTCTTACCCTGCAGAAGGCTTGCTGAAGCAACGCTTGGCTTTGTGCCGTGTTTACCCGGCTGCAACTGCTCAGGCCGACCTTGACAAGGGCATTTTCCCCACCTCTGGTCCGTGGAAAATCACTTCTTGCAACTATGACAAGGGCGGCACCGTTGAGTTTGAGCCAAACGACAAATACAACGGATCCAAGACTGTTAAAGCGTCCAAGATGCATTGGGACATTTTGAACGACGACACCACCCGCACCACTTACTTCACCGACAAGACCTCTTGCGCTATGGAAAATGTTCCTGCTGCAAACATTGATCTTATCAAGAGCGCGGGCGCTACCGTTGAAACGCTTGATTCCTTTGCTTTGTGCTTCTTGCAGTTCAACACCACTAAGGCTCCGTTCAATGACAAGCGTGTTCGCCAGGCTTTGTTCTATGCAATTGACATTGACAAGCTTATCTCCAACCAAATGGCTGGCATGGCAAAGGCTTTGAAGGGCTTCTTACCTGAAAGCTTCACGGGTTATCATCAGGCTTCTACTGTGTACACATATGATCCTGAAAAAGCAAAGTCACTGTTGCAGGAAGCTGGCGTAAGCGACCTTAAGTTCGAGCTTATGGTTAACGATCGTTGGCCGAAGGATTTGGCTCCGCAGATCAAAGAGAACTGGGATGCCATTTTGGGTACCGATGCCGTAACGCTTAACGTTTGCGAAGTTCAGTGGGCAACCATGAACAACTCTTCTGAAGCAACGTATGACGTTTTGCTTACCCCGGGCGATCCTTCTTGCTTCGGCAAGGACCCCGACTTGCTGCTTACCTGGTGGTACGGCGACAACATTTGGACCCGCAGCCGTACGTTCTGGGCAGAGTCTGATCCTTCCAAGTTCGAGGAGATGCAGGGTTACCTGCAAACTGCTCGCGAGGCAACCGGCACCGCTCAGCAGGAAGCATGGAACAAGTGCTACGACCTTATTGCTGAAGAAGCGCCGCTGTATCCGTTGATGCACAAGTCAGTATCCACCGCTTGGTGGCCCGAGATGGTTCAGGGCTTTGAGCCTGTTTCCACCACTGGTTTGTACTTCTTGGATGCCGATGCTGCGAAATAAGCACGTATAGGTAGGTTTAAAGGGAGGCGATGTTTGCGATTTTGCGCAAGCATCGCTTCCTTGTGTGTTGTGGCTTACTTAGCCAACTCTCTTCGAAAGGAGGAGGGGTGAATAATCTTATCAGGCTCATTGGCCGCCGCTTGGTGGCGCTGCCTATTATGGTTATTGGCGTAACCATTCTGGTATTTTTCATTACGTCATTATCCCCCATTGACCAGGCATATTCTGTTCTGGGCGAAAATGCAACCGTTGAACAGGTAGAGGCGTATCGTGCCGAAAACGGCTTGAATGACCCCATTATTGTTCAATACTTCACCTACATGGGAAACCTGCTTCACGGTGACCTGGGCGTTTATGGCGCCACCAAGGCTTCGGTGGCGGAAAAAATTGGCCAGGCTCTTCCCGTAACGCTTGAGCTTACCTTTGCCGGCTTGGTTATAGCGCTTATTGTTTCCACCATTTTGGGTGTGGTTTCTGCCGTGTATCGCGACAAATGGCCTGATCAGATTATTCGCGTTTTCTCTATTGCCAGTTTGTCCATGCCATCGTTCTGGCTGGCTGTTCTTCTTATCCTGGCGTTCCTGGGAATTCTGCCCGTTTCCGGCAGCCTTCCCGATTTCTCCCAGGATCCCGCCGGGTGGTGCGCGCGCATGGCGCTTCCTGCCATATCGCTGGCAGTGCCGGTAGCAGGGCAAATGACACGCGTTATTCGTACCTCCATGGTGGAAGAGCTTGACAAAGGCTACGTGCGAACCGCTATTGGAGCCGGCATTCCGCGCCGCACCGTAATTGCGCGCAACGTGCTGCGCAACGCGCTTATCAGCCCCGTTACGGTTTTGGGCCTGCGCATTGCCCACCTGATTGGCGGCGCTGTTGTTATTGAAGTAATCTTTAACCTGCCGGGCATGGGCATGGCTATTTTGCAGGGCATTCAAGCCAATTACATTACGCTTATTCAAGGCGTTGTTTTGGTGGTTGCCTTCTTCTTCATTGTAATCAACATCATTGTTGACATGCTGTACATCCTGATAGACCCACGTATTAGGACGGTGTAGCATGGTAAAGTTTCGTGAAAGAACAACCGCCGCGCTAGAGGCAAACGCCGGCAAAAAGATTCGTTTTTCACACCTGCGCGCTTTAAGCCCCATGGGGAAGGTGTCGCTGGTAGTTCTTATTCTGATTGTACTTATGGCGGTTACGGCAAATTTGATTGCGCCGTATGACCCGCTGAAAATTTACACGGCGCGCCTGGAGCCATGCTCGGAATTTTTGTTTGGTACCGATGATAAGGGCCGCGACGTTTTATCGCGCATTATGTATGGCGCCCGCTACTCTTTGACTATTGGCTTGGGCTCTATTGCATTAGCGCTGGTCACCGGCTCTATTATTGGCGCCATTGCCGCCGTTACGCGCACGTGGATTTCTGAGATTATCATGCGCATTATGGACGTTATTATGTCGTTCCCGGGCATTGCGTTGGCAGCTACCGTTGTAGTGGTTATGAGCCCTTCCATTGGTTCACTGATTATTGCTATTGCTATTTTGTACGCGCCGCAGGTAGCTCGCGTGGTGCGCGCGAATATCATGAGTGAATACGGGCAAGATTACGTGCGCGCTTCCATTGTTTCGGGTGCACGTGCTCCGTGGATTCTGGTGAAGCACGTTATGCGCAACTGCTTGGCACCCATTTTGGTGTTTACGGTTGTGTGCGTGGCCGACGCCATTGTATTTGAAGCATCGCTTGCATTCATTAGCGCCGGCATCCCCGAGCCTACTCCTACCTGGGGTAACATTTTGGCAGACGCACGCGCCGGCGTTCTTTCCGGCCGCTGGTGGCAGGCATTGTTCCCCGGCTTGTTTATTATGATTACCACCTTGTGCTTAAACATTTTGTCTGAAGGAATTACCGATGCTATGGCGGCAGCTCCCAGTGCTCCGGTTGCAGCGGCCGACGACAACCTGGCAGGCAACCGCGAGGCCGACCGCCTGGTGGCAGATCCCAAGCTTGCCTATGCGGCGCAGGCTGAAATGCTTGAGGCGCGCCTTCGCGCTTTGCGTGAAGTGGAAGAAAAACGCACCGACCGCTTTGTGGCACGCACCGATGTGCCTCCTATTCTGGAAGTCAAAGACTTGTGCATTCAGTTCAAGCGTCATGGCTCCGTGGATGTAGTGGACCACTTGAACTTTGTGGTGCGCCCCCGTCAGACCATGGGTTTGGTAGGCGAAAGTGGCTGCGGAAAATCAATTTCTGCCAGCGCCATTATGGGCTTGCTTGACCCGGCAACTTCCACCGTTACGGGCGAAATTCTGTACGACGGTAAAAACATTCTGGGCATGAAAGAGCGCGAAATGAATCAGATTCGCGGGCGCGAAATTGCCATGATTTATCAGGATTCATTGAGTGCCCTGAATCCTTCAATGCTCATAAAAGCCCAGTTCAAACAGCTTACCAAACGCGGAGGCACCCGCACTGCTGAAGAGCTTTTGGAACTGGTAGGCTTAGACCCCGTTCGCACACTTGGGTCATACCCCCACGAGCTTTCAGGCGGGCAGCGCCAGCGCGTGCTAATTGCTATGGCGCTTACGCGCGACCCCAAGATTATCATTGCCGATGAACCCACTACCGCGCTGGATGTTACGGTGCAAAAGCAGGTTATTAACCTGCTGAACCGCCTGCAGCACGAGCTGGGCTTTGCCATGATTTTCGTAAGCCACGACCTTGCACTGGTGGCAGAAGTTGCAAACTCCATTACCGTTATGTATGCAGGTCAGGTTGTGGAACAAGGCCCTGTGCGCGACATTATGACCAACCCCATTCACGAATATACGCGTGGCCTTTTGGGCTCTGTTTTGTCTATTGAGGCCGGTGGCGCCGCAACAGGGGAAGACGCTGGAGCGGAAGGTGCGCGCCTGCTGCAAGTTCCGGGTTCGGTTCCGTCGCCCAAAGATTTCCCCGAAGGAGACCGTTTCCGCCCGCGTTCAAGCCATCCCGATTGCATTTCCAACGTGCGCCCCATGCTCAAGCAGCTGAAAGGCACCGACCACTATTATGCCGAATTGCCTGATAGCGAGCTTGTTCGCCTGGGGCTTGAGCCGCTTGTACCCGCAGAGGAAAGGGAGTAACATGGCAGAGAAAATTGAAGAGCTTGCCACTTCTTCCGATGGCTTACTCACAAACGCTACGGTGAACGCGGCGTTGGGTGCAACGGTTACCCGCGAAGTAGATGAAGCCGCTGAACTGGGAGAAGCGCGTGCCGAGCGCGAATCCCACGCCATTGAAGTGGATGAAACCAGTGTTGAAGGCGCCAAGGAAGATGTGTATTCCAGGCCGGTAAGCCGCGCGCGCAACGTGCGTGAAGAGCTGCTTGCTATCCCCGACCCGGTGTGTAGTGCGCCCGACGACACGCCCGATGACGGCCGTGAGCCCATTATTTTCCTGGACAACATTTACGTAACGTTTAAAACGCGCACGGGCTCGCTTATTCACCCCAATAAAGTAAAGGCTGTTCAGGGCGTTACTATTAAGCTTATGCCCGGCGAATGCATTGGCATTGTGGGCGAAAGTGGCTGCGGAAAATCTACCACTGCTAACGTGCTATGTGGCTTGCAATCGCCAACCTCGGGCAAGGTGTTCTTCAAGGGGCGCGACGTTACCAAGCGCACCGCAGAGGACCGTCGCACCATTGGCCGTGTGGTTTCCGTAGTGTTCCAAGACCCTGCAACGGCACTGAATGCGCGCATGAGCGTGCATGACCAGCTGCTTGACCCCATGATTGTACACAAAGTAGGAACGCCGGCCGAGCGTGAAGCACGTGTGAAAGAGCTCATTCAGCTGGTAGGCTTGCCGGAAAGCTGCCTGGCGGCGCTTCCGGGCCAGCTTTCTGGCGGTCAGCGTCAGCGTGTTGCCATTGCGCGTGCGCTTTCCTTAAACCCCGAGGTCATCATTGCCGATGAGCCCACCAGCGCTTTGGACGTTTCTGTTCGCGCACAAATTTTGAACCTGCTTATGGACTTAAAGCGTGAACTGAACCTTTCCATGGTGTTTATTTCCCATGACATTTCAACAGTACGCTACATTTCCGACCGCATTATTGTTATGAACAAGGGAATGGTGGTTGAGCGCGGTACCACCGATTACATTTTCAACCACGCAAAAGAGCCGTACACCAAGCTTTTGTTGGGGGCAACGCCTTCGCTTTTGCACCCCGACGAACTGGCGTTTGAATAAAGGGAAAGGGAAGGCACCGGCGCGCTTGCGGTGAGCGGGCGGGAGTTGGTTCTGCAGATGATGCGCTTGCGGTGAGTACCGCGCGCCGGCGCTTAATCTTTTCGCGCGAAAAAGGAAACAAAGGTGCAAAACGTGCGCCTTGGCAAAACAATAGAAAGAAGAATCAGGTAATCAAAATGGCTGATAACTCAAAGTTTCATGGGGTTATTCCCCCGGTGGTTGTGCCACTTACGGCCGACAAACAACTCGATGTTCCCGCGTTTGAGCGCTCTATCAATCGCATGATTGATGCGGGCGTTCACGGCTTGTTCTTTTTGGGCTCAAGTGGTGAAGTAGCGTTTTTAAACGATGATCAGCGCTATGAAGTGCTGGAAAACGCGGTGCGCATTGTGGATCACCGGGTGCCGGTTTTGGCGGGCGTTATTGATATGGAAACCGAGCGCGTTATCAAGCAAGTGCAGCGCACTCAGCAGTTTGACATTGACGCGCTGGTGTGCACCGCCCCGTTCTATGCGTTGGGCGGCCCCAAGGAAAACGAGCGTCACTTCCGCGTAATTCGCGAGCATACCGACCTGCCGCTTTTCGCCTATGACCTGCCTGTTTGCGTTCATACCAAGCTTGACCCTTCCATGCTTGTGCACCTGGGGCGCGATGGCGTTATCGCGGGCGTGAAAGATTCCTCGGGCGACGACGTTTCCTTCCGCTGGCTTATGCTTGAAAACGAAGACGCCGGCCACCCCTTGCAATTGCTCACGGGCCACGAGGTGTGCGTAGATGGTGCGCTTTTGGGTGGCGCCGATGGTTCCGTTCCGGGTTTGGCAAACTTAGCGCCCGAGCCCTACGTGGAAATGTACAACGCTGCCAAGGCGGGCGATTGGGACAAAGTACGCGAATGCCAGGATTACCTGGCGCGCCTGATGTTCCTTACGCGTCACGTGCACGCAACGGTTGGCTTTGGTGCCGGCGTGGGTGCTTTCAAAACAGCGCTGTGGCAAATGGGCATTTTCAACACCAACCAAATGCGCGAGCCCGTTATGCCGCTGGTGGGCGACGACGTAACCGAGATTGTACGGGTGCTCAAGCGTGCAAAGCTTATGCCCGAGTTTGCTCCCGTTCGCTTGTAAGATTTTTGAATTATTGTGTGACCTGGGCATATGCCTGGGTCACTTTTTATACGCAAGGAGGCGTTCATGAAAATTATCAATGGCAACGTGTTTACAGGCGCGGGCTTTGAGAAGGCGGATGTTTATATCAACAACGGCACGTTTGTTTCGGCTGATTCTTACCAGGACAATGGCGAAGTGGTAGACGCCGCGGGCAAAGTGGTAGCTCCTGGCTTCATTGACCTGCATTTTCATGCCTGCGTTGGCTACGATGCTTGCGATGGTTCTGTTGAATCGTTCCATAAAATGGCAGCATACGAAGCCGCTCAAGGGGTAACTGCTATTTGCCCTGCAACCATGACCTACCCGGAAGAAAAGCTAGGCACCATCTGCGACGCCGCTGCTGAATTTTCCCCTGCGCAAAATGAAGCTGCCCTTCTGGGCTTAAACATGGAAGGCCCCTTTATTTCTCCGAAAAAAGTGGGGGCGCAAAACCCCGCCTATGTGCAAGCTCCCAATACTGAAATGTTCATGCGCCTGCAAGAACGTGCCCATGGCCTGGTAAAACTGGTGGATATCGCACCCGAAGAGCCGGGCGCGCTTGAGTTTATTGCTGCGGTGAAAGATTGCGTGCGCGTGTCACTGGCGCACATGTGCGCCACCTACGACGATGCCCGTGCCGCCTTTGAAGCAGGCGCGCGCCAGCTTACGCACTTGTACAATGCCATGCCGGGGCTTGCTCACCGTGCCCCTGGTCCTATTGCCGCTGCGGCAGAAAACGAAGAAGTGTTTGCGGAAATTATTGCCGATGGCGTGCATATTCACCCCTCCATGGTGCGCCTTGCCTTCAAGATTTTTGGGGCAGAGCGTATGCTTCTTATTAGCGACACTATGGAAGCAGCCGGCATGCCCGATGGGGAATACTCCCTTGGTGGCCAGGCGGTTACCGTGCGCGGCAACCTTGCCACGCTTCACGACGGTACCATTGCGGGTTCTGTTACTAACTTGGCGCTGTGCCTGAAAACTGCCGTTACACAAATGGAGATTCCGCTTGAGCAGGCGCTGCGTGCTGCCACATTAAACCCCGCCCTAGCACTGGGTGTTGCCAACGAGCGTGGCAGCATTGCCCCCGGTAAAGTGGCAGATTGTGTGCTCCTTAACCCTTCAACTGCAACTGTCGAACAAGTAATCCTCCGCGGCGAAGTTCTCTAAGGGGTTTAGTGCGGAGCGTGTAGGGAGAGGGCGTTCGGCGACACGGCTCGGTTTGGATAATGCTTCTTTGGAATAACTTCCAATTTGCACCCTCTTATCCAGAACCT